>JADLAI010000023.1 GCA_020848295.1 Flavobacteriales bacterium | reverse complement strand
TCACGTGGGCCATACCTTTGTCCACAATTCATTCACATGGCCATCAACCGATCTGCGACCGCGTATTGGAAAGGAACCGGTAAAGAAGGCTCCGGGACCGTGAGTACCACAAGCGGTGTACTCGAACATACCCCTCACTCTTTTCACACACGTTTCGTGAGCGAGGATGGACTAGCAGGGACCAACCCGGAGGAATTGATCGCCGCCGCGCACGCGAGCTGCTTCACGATGAAAATGAGCTTCGTTCTGAATGCCGCTGGGTACACGGCCGACAACCTGGAATGTACAGCGACCGTTCGGATGGACAAGGTGGGCGAAGGCATGGGGGTGGTGGGGATCCACCTTGCCCTGAAAGCCCGTGTACCTGGTATCACCGAGGAGAAGTTCCAGGAATGTGCCGCCAATGCCAAGGAAAATTGCCCGATCAGCCAGTTGCTGAAGAGCGTGCCGATCACCCTTCTTGCCACCTTGGCCTGACACCGGCCCCAGAAGCGTGTCGGCATGGTCCATGCATTACCCATCCAGGACTGGCTCGCTCTTCACTTCCCGGTCATCGACGTTCGTTCTCCGGGTGAATTCCAACGGGGACATATCCCCGGAGCGACCAATGTGCCCCTCTTCAGCAACGAGGAGCGCGCCGTGGTCGGTACCATTTACAAGCAACAAGGTCGAGACCCGGCGATGTTGGAAGGCCTGCGTATCGTCGGGCCGAAACTGGCCAACCTTGTCGAAATGGCCCACGGTGTTGCACGCGAAGGCCGCATCAGGGTGCATTGTTGGCGCGGTGGGGAGCGCAGCGGAAGCGTCGCGTGGTTGCTGGACAAGGCGGGGTTCGCGGAGGTGGCCACCCTTCGTCAAGGCTACAAAGGGTTCCGGAACCACGTGCTCGCTGGGTTCGTCGGACCGATCGAACTGCGGGTACTTGGTGGCTACACCGGAACTGGCAAGACGGAGACGCTCAAACATCTATCGGACCGGGGCGCACAGGTCCTCGATCTTGAGGCATTGGCCCACCATAAAGGATCCAGCTTCGGCGGGATCGGCGAGGCCCCACAACCGACCACCGAGCATTTCGAGAATCTCCTCTGGAACGCAATCCGTGATCTGGACAAGGCACGACCGGTTTGGGTGGAGGATGAAAGCGCCATGATCGGGCGCGTCAGCCTGCCCCGGGACCTGTTCGGGCAAATGCGGGCTGCGACCCTATATTTCGCCGATATGCCAGTGGACCAACGGATCGAGCGGTTGTTGGAGGATTATGGCGGTTCACCGCCTGAACAATTGGCAGAAGCCCTTGTTCGGATCGCAAAGCGGATCGGGCCGCAGCATTGCCAGCGCGCCTTGGAAGCCTTGGGGCACGGGGACCTTCGCACCGTGGTGTCCATCACCCTGGATTATTATGACCGGTCATACCGCCACGGCGTTTCAAAACGCGACCCAGGCCGTGTGGTCGTGCTACCGGCCGCAGCCGACGACCTGCCTGGCCTTGCCGAACGCTTGATCCGACTCCCATGAACAACGAACCGGACGGCCCGATCCGACTTACCCGTTTCAGCCATGGGGCCGGTTGCGGCTGCAAGATCGCCCCCGCCCTGCTCGAAGAGATCCTGCATGGCGAGGTGGCCACGCTCACCGATCCCGCCCTTCTGGTCGGCTATGGCTCACGGGACGATGCTGCCGTCTATTCCATCGGCGATGGACGCTGCCTCATCAGTACAACGGACTTCTTCCCACCGATCGTGGATGATCCCTTCGATTACGGGCGGATCGCCGCGACCAATGCGCTGAGCGACATCTACGCCATGGGTGGTCGACCACTGCTTGCCGTGGCGATCCTCGGTTGGCCCATCGAAAAGCTTGGGCCGGAACCTGCGCGCAAGGTCCTGGATGGCGGACGTACCGCCTGTGCCGAGGCCGGCATCGCGCTGGCCGGTGGTCACAGCATAGACGCACCGGAGCCTTTTTTCGGCCTGGCGGTAACGGGTGAAGTGGCCGAGCGCCATGTGAAACGGAACGACACCGCACGTGTGGGCGACCTGCTCTATCTCACCAAACCGATCGGCGTGGGCATCCTCAGTACGGCCATGAAGCGGGGCATCCTTCCGAAAGGATCCGAAAGGACACTTGTGGATACCATGACCAGGATCAACAGTGTCGGCACCACGCTCGGAACCATGGATGCGGTACACGCGATGACGGACATCACCGGTTTCGGCCTGTCCGGGCATCTACTCGAAATGTGCGGGACCAACCTTTCTGCCGAACTGGTGTTCGACGCGATCCCGGTATTACCCGAGGTGCTCCAATTGATCGCACAGGGCTGCTACCCGGATGGCGCCTTGCGCAACTGGAAGAGCCATGGCCACCTTGTCCAAGGCGCTGATTCGATGGAACGGATGTTCGTGATCGCAGACCCACAAACGAGCGGTGGCCTGCTGATCGCTTGCGATCCGACCCATTCCCACGACCTGGAACAGGTACTGTTGGAACATGGTCTTCCCGGTCAACGGATCGGAACCATGACCCGGATCGGGCCGCACCCGTTGGTATTCGTACGCTGACCTACCCGTTTTCAAGTTCCCCTACCTTTAGCCCCGATGCGGATCCGCATCGCGAAAAACAGATTGAACATGGCGAATGTTGGACTGGGTGAGAAGAACGTCGACCTTTTATTGATCCAATACCGGGCCGAACGGAAACGGTTGATGTTCCAATTGGAGGTCGTGCGCAGGACGATCGGCGAATTGGAGGCCTTGCGGACCAAGGCCGTGGAGACCGTGGCCGAACCCAAGCAGAAACGTGGTCCGGGAAGGCCGCGCAAACAGGTGTCCGAGGGGGAGCACAAGCCGCTGCGGACCCGGAAGAAAGGTCGCAAACGTGGTCGACGGAAGGGTAGTAAGACCGGAGGATACCGCCTTACGGATTGGGATCAGTTGGTCCTGGATACCATCAAGAAGAATGGGCTTCTTCCCAAAGAGACCATCCTGGAACATGCGCATACCTGGGCAATGACGAACGCTAAAAAGATGCCACCTGACGAGATCGCGGTGAAGATCACCCGTTCGCTCCAGAAGCTCAGCGGTACACGGGGTATGCTCGGAAAACATCGCACCGGCCTGCGGCGTGGCTATCATTATGGACTGAAGGATTGGTTCTTCGCCAGTACCGGTGCATTGCGAAGGCAGCACCTGGACAAGTTGGTGATCGCGCCCAAGGATTGATCGCCCTGCGGCCATGATCCACCGCACCGGTCCGTTCCTGGCCCTCCTTGCCTGGGGGCTCTGTGGCGCGGTCTGTGTTCCTCCCCTGCGTAGCACGGATCACGACCTGCAGCAGATGGTCCTCCCTCCGGGTTTTCGGATCGAGATCCTTGCCGAGGACGTTACCAACGCACGAGCCATGTGCTGGGGGCACAAGGGGACTTTGTTCGTGGGAACTCGTGATGAAGGCGTCGTTCATGCCTTGCGCGACACCGACGGGGATGGCGATATGGACGAACGGCACATCATCGCCCGTGGGCTCAACATGCCGGTGGGGGTGGCCTTCAAGAACGGCGACCTGTACGTCAGTGCAGTGGATCGTATCCTCAAGCTCCCGAACATCGAGGAACACCTGGCGGAACCACCTGTTCCGGAGGTCATCACCCAGCAGTTCCCGACCGAAGAACACCATGGCTGGAAGTTCATCGCTTTCGGACCCGATGGGAACCTATACGTGCCCATTGGTGCGCCATGCAACATCTGCCTCAGCCAGGATAGCCTCTTCGCCACCATCACGCGCATCGGATCCGATGGCAGCGACCTGCGGATCGTGGCCAAAGGGGTGCGCAATTCAGTGGGTTTCGATTGGCACCCCATAACCAAGCAGCTCTGGTTCACCGAGAATGGCAGGGACTGGCTCGGCGACAACAGCCCGGATTGTGAACTGAACATCGTGAGGACCACCGGAGCACACTACGGCTATCCCTTTTGCCACGCAGGTACCATCGCCGACCCGGAATTCGGGCAACAACGCGGCTGCGAGGAGTTCGTCGCTCCTGCTGCGAAACTCGGACCCCATGTGGCTCCCTTGGGTTGCCGCTTCTATACCGGTACCTCCTTCCCTGCCCGTTACCGGAATGCCCTGTTCATCGCTGAGCACGGCAGTTGGAACCGGACCACCCCGATCGGATACCGCGTGGTCGTGGCCTTTCCCCGGCCGGATGGGACCGCCGAGGTGGAGGTCTTTGCGGAGGGTTGGCTCCGGGATGGGCGCAAGACAGGCCGCCCGGTGGATGTGCTCCCGGCTCCTGATGGAAGCCTACTGGTGAGCGATGATGCGGCCGACCGGATCTATAGGATCTCGTACACCGGCGAATAACGGCATCCACCTCCAAGCAGGTGCGGGAAAATTCTCATGGGACCTGTGACCCCGTGACGCTTTGCCGTCACAATGGGGACGAACGCGGTCAGGAAGGGAGAGTCCGGGCTGTGTGGATCCTTGAAGCGCCTTCGGGCGCTTCTTGTATTCCGGGGCCATGCCCAGCAGTGATCGGTATACCGATCGTTGATAGAGTTCGACCCCCGGAAGCGCTGACCCCTGTGCGGTCAGCCGATCTTTGTGGAATGCGCTTCTTCCTGCTCACCCCTCTCCTTTTCACCATTCTATCGAACCGCTCCATGGCCCAGGACCACGGGTTCGGGTTGGGAGTGATGATCGGCGATCCTACCGGGCTCAGCGGTAAAGTGTGGACCGGCGGTGATCAGGCCATCGACTTCGGACTGGCCTGGGGGCCTTGGCGGTCAGGTTACCTGCACGCCCATGCAGACCTGCTCTTCCACAACATGGACCTGATCCCCGTGAGCGTGGGCAGGCTGCCCCTGTACTATGGACCAGGGATCCGCATGAGGGCCTGGAACAATGGCCGATACTGGCATCGGGGGCGCTATTACGACAACCACAGCACATACGTGACCGTGGGGGTGCGCTTTCCCGTGGGACTGGCCTACCTCGTCGAGAATGCCCCGGTGGACATTTTCGTGGAGGTGGCCCCTACGCTTGATCTGATCCCCGGCACCTACCTGAATTTTGATGCCGGCCTCGGTGTGCGCTACTACTTCCAGTGAAGGGCCGCCATGCTTGCCAGGACCTCCCCGCCAACGACGTGTGATCCAACAACACATACATGCCATAGGTTGTCGCTGTGCCCAGCGTCGCTCCTGCAAGGATGTCCTCGCTGAAGTGCTGTGAGAGGTACACCCGGCTGTAGGCCAGGCCCACCGCAACGACCCCTAAGGCCAAGCTCCAATTCCGCTGGTCGATCAACACCGCCAGCGCCATGCACATGCTGAACGCGGCCGTCGCGTGGCCGCTGGGAAAGCTGAAGTGATGATGCAAGGTGACCCCATCGACCCAGTGCATGTCCCCGAGTTGTTCCTTGTACATGAATGGACGGTCCTGGTCGAATAGGCGTTTGAGGATCTGGACCACGATCGCACTGATGCCACAGCTCCCACCCACCATCAGGAACGCCCGCAAATTCACAGCGAAGAGCAAGGCCAGGGCGATCACCGTCGGCACCAGGCCGTCGGCAAGGTGGGTGACCGTACGGAAGAACGCATCCATCAATGGCGCGTGGATCACATGCATGATCCGATGGAGTTCCAGCTGTTCCGTGGCCAGGACCGCACCCAGTAGCACCATGGTGTAGATCCCCCATGTGAACAGGAAGGGGTGGATGGACTTCTTCAAGTACACCCCGCGAAACTAACCGCACTTCCGATCTTGCAGTCCCCCACCCACCTGCCACTGATGTTCACCACATCGATATTCCGTATACCGCTTTCCGCATTCCTCGCGATCACAGCCATGTTCCACGTTTCCGCTCAGAGTTTCACGCAGACCTTTGGCGGCGCCGGCGCACAGGATGGTGTGGGGGCATGGCCGGTGAACAATGGATACCGGGTCGCGGTTCGCACGCATGAAGGTGCCGACCAACGCTTTTACGGTGTGCTCCATTCTACAACCGCTTCAGGCTCCTTGGCCGGTTCCAACACATGGCCTTTCTCGGGGAATACGTTCCTGCAGTATGCCGCACCTGCCCCGGATGGTTCGTCCTTCGTGATCGGCAGTGTGTTGCAAGCCGGTATCGGAAAACACGATGCCTTCTTTTCCAAAGTGGGCTCCGATGGAGCCATCGCATGGACCCAAAGTCCCTCACAGCCCGGTTCACAACAACTTTTTGGTGGGGTCGCATTGTCCGATGGTGGTGCTGTGTTCTGTGGGCTGATCGATACAGCATCCTTCCACCAACCCTTTGCCATTCGGTGCGATGCCAGCGGGAATATCCTTTGGTCGTACACCGAACCAACACCGATCCATGCCGAGGCGTATGCTGTGGCTGCGGATGGTGGACATCTCCTGTTCACGGGTCGTACATCCACCTTCAGCGGGCATGACGATATGTTGCTCTTCAAGACCGACATGAACGGCAATTCGATCTGGTCCAGTTCTTTCGGCGGTTCCGCCACGGATGTTGGTCGGTCGATCTCCCCTCTCGGTTCGGGTAACTATGTGGTGGCGGGTTGGTCCGATTC
>JADLAI010000022.1 GCA_020848295.1 Flavobacteriales bacterium | reverse complement strand
CAGCATCACACCCAACCCTGGCACCACCGAAGCAACGGTCCATTGGAAGAAGATCGTGCCACAGCGGATCGAGGTGGTGGACGAACTTGGCAAAGTCTGCATAGTACAAGCAAGTCCTTCCAAGGAGTGCGGCTCAGTTGTAGTACCTATCGAGCAACTCGCCAGGGGGATCCATGTGGTCCGCCTGGTCGGCAGAACCTCTTCGGTGAGCGCACGGTTCGTAAAACACTGAAACCGGAGCGTAGACGCCCAAAGAACTGCGGGGCTGGGCGTTGTAATTTCGCGCAGCCATGGTCCTACTGCTTTCCATCCCGGCCAAGAAAGCGCTATGCACCACCTATGCGGTACTGGTGGTGCTCTTCTGTTCCTGCTCCTCCCAACCGGCCAAATACAGGCATTCCAACGATTGCAAGTGCCCCAAATGGAGCCAGGCGGCCGCCCCTGCGAATGGCGACCAACAGGCTGCTGCCCATCCGGCCCCGGCCCCGTATCATTGTGGCACGGCCCAGCCTGCCTGAGCCTCTCCCCCATCGTGCCTCATTTCACTGCACACGATCCGGAACGCCTGCGGGATCACCTGCCAGCCGCGGCATGGCCCGTGGTACTGGACTGGCTTCGGAAGAATCCGGTGCAAGTGCGCATTGCCCGGCCACGGCAGACCAAGTTGGGGGATTATCGCAGCGCCACCCGCACCCGACCGCACCGCGTGAGCGTGAACGCCGACCTGAACAAATATGCCTTCCTGGTGACCCTGGTGCATGAGTTCGCCCATTACAGCACCTTCACCACCACCCGGCGATGGACCGCCCCGCATGGCCCGGCCTGGAAAGCGGAATACGCACGACTGATGCGGCCCTTCCTGAGCGATACGGTTTTCCCCGACGACGTGCTCGGCGCGTTGCGCAAACACCTTGTGAACGCACCGGCAAGCAGTTGTGCCGATCAGGCTCTGATGCGGGTGCTCATGAGCCACGACCGGGAGCCACGACAGTTGTTGGAGGAATTGCCGGACCGATCGGTGTTCCGCTTCAATGAACGCGTGTTCGTGAAGGGCCCCCAACTGCGTAAACGATACAAATGCCATTGCCTCAACGACCGGCGCAATTACATCATCGACCCGCTGGCCGAAGTGCAGGTGAACGGCCCCATGGTGGTACTCAAGTCCACCTGAGCCCACCCTTGTGAACATGACCAACGAACACACGTACTGCGTGATCATGGCCGGCGGCGTTGGAAGCCGCTTCTGGCCCATGAGCCGTAGCGCCTACCCCAAGCAGTTCCTCGACTTCCTTGGTCTTGGCCGCACCTTGCTCCAACAGACCTACGATCGTTTCCTGGGGATCTGCCCGCCGGAGAACATCCTGGTGGTCACCAACGACCGGTACACCACGATCGTGCGCGATCAACTTCCAGACCTGGCCCCCTCGCAGATCCTGGCCGAACCCTCGCGCCGCAACACGGCACCCTGCGTAGCCTATGCGAACCATGTGATCGCTGCTCGTGACCCAAAAGCCTTGGTGATCGTGGCACCAAGCGACCACTTGGTGACGAAAGAAGAAGCCTTCAAGGAGACCATCCGTTTGGCCTTGCAGCAGGCCTCCAGTACGGACTGCCTGGTCACCTTGGGGATCACCCCGAACCGACCGGACACGGGGTACGGATACATCCAGTTCGATGACACGGCCGCGGGCCATACGCGTGTTCGACCGGTGAAGGCCTTCACCGAGAAGCCCGATCATGACACGGCGGTCCGCTTCGTGGACTCCGGGGAATTCCTCTGGAACGCGGGCATCTTCATCTGGAGCCTGACCAGTATCCGCAAGGCATTCCAGGCCCACCTGCCGGAAATGGAGGAGCGGTTCAAAGCAGGGGCGGGCAGTTTCGGCACGGATCGAGAAGCGGGCTTCATCGCCTCCATCTACGACTCCTGCGAGAACGTGAGCATCGACTACGGGATCATGGAGAAGGCACACCATGTGTACACCGTGGTAAGTGATTTCGGCTGGAGCGATCTCGGCACCTGGGGTAGCCTGTACACCCATCTGCCCCAGGACGAACATGGCAACGCCGCGATCGGCAGGGCCGTGAAGCTCTACGATTGCGCGGACAACATCGTGCATGCCCAGGACGACAGGCTGCTGGTCCTTCAGGGACTGGAGGGCCATATCGTGGTGAGCACGCCGGACGCCCTGTTGGTGTGCCGGAAGCAGGACGAACAACGGATCAAGCAGTTCGTGAGCGACCTCACGGCCGAAAGTGGGGATCGTTACGTTTGACCCACGACCAATTCTATTCGAGTATTCAACTGATCTTCAGGACATTAGCGCCAAGTCGACCGCGATTGTAGGTAGCGGTGGAAAAGCAGGTCGGGAACGCTTGGATCAAGGTCAACGCACCACCTACCTTGGCGCTCCGCACAGAAGCCGCGGAACAAGCCGTGCCCTCCTATTCCCTCATCACCACACCTGCGGAGCTGGCGGCCTGTACCGCGCTATTGGCCACGGAGCCGGTGATCGCGCTGGATACGGAGGCCTCCAGCTTTCACCGGTACCGGGAGAGCGTCTGCTTGATCCAATTGAGCACCCGGAGCCGCACGTTCCTGGTGGATCCCTTGCGGGTCACGGACCTGGCGCCCTTGGGGGCATTGCTGGCACGTCCGGACATGGAGGTGGTGATCCACGATGCGGATTATGACCTGCGCATCCTGGCTCGACACCACGACATTCGGGTGGAGCACATCTTCGACACGTTGGTGGCCGCCGAGCTGTTGAACGAGCCGGAGATCGGATTGGCAGCCCTACTGGCCAAATACGAGGGTGTGAAAGTGGACAAGAAATACCAGAAAGCGGACTGGAGCAAGCGTCCGTTGTCCAAGGACATGCTCGACTATGCTGCGGGCGACACCGCCAACCTGATCGCCTTACGGGACCGGATGGGTTCCATGTTGAAGGAGAAGGATCGTTGGTCGTGGGCGGTGGAGGAATTCGGTCTGCTCACCGATGCGCCCTTCGACCTGCCGGTCAACGAAGAGCCACCCTTTCTCCGGTTGAAAGGCGCGAAGACACTCAAACCCCATCAGCTCGCCATCCTACGGGAAGTGCATGGCTGGCGGGAGGGCGTGGCCGAACAACAGGACAGGGCCCCCTTCATGATCCTGGGCAATGAGGTCCTGCTCTCCTTAGCCACCGATCCACCTTCCACCCTGAACGACCTCACTGCCCGGAAAGGGGTGAACGAGCGCACGGTTCAAAAGCACGGCAGGCAGATCCTGGCGGCAGTGAAGAAAGGCCAGGAGCTGCCCAAGGACCAATGGCCACGGTTAGAGCGCCCGAAACGGTGGCAACGCGACGACGACTATGAGGACCGGTTGAAACGGTTGAAGGCCACCCGCGATGTGCTGACCACGCGGTATGACCTTCGTCCTGGAATTGTGGCTGCGAACCAGTTGTTGATGGAGATCGCCAGGACCTTGCCGGGAGACCTTCAGGCATTGTCCGGTATCAGCGGCATCCGCCGGTATCAGGTGGAGCACTTCGGAGCAGAACTCCTGCGATCGTTGTAGGGTATACCATCTCGCAAAGAACTTGACCCGGTCTGCTTGCCCTTTCTCCGCATGACTTCGCCAACCTGGTCGTTCCGCAGCTCCGGCGACGCAACGACCCTTTCGGATCGTCCTGCGAACCGATCGCTGCGCATCCTTGGACCGATCCGTAATGCGTATTGGTAGAAGTCCCCACACCGGGCCATGCCGAACAACCGCGATCGGTCCTATCCCGGCTTGTTGAGCTCGATCAGGTCCATGATCACCCGCAATTGGCCGGACAAGCGTTTCCAGGCACCACGGCCGGGCCGGAAATCCAGAGCGGTGGATCGGGACGCGACCGGGGAGAACCGGGGCACCCCATCTGCTACGGGGCATTGGGTCCAGCGGGTCAATAGGTCCGCATCCACCTCCGCCTCGTAGCGTTGCTTCCAACGCGCCCCATTGCGCTCCACGAAGAGCCGCCGCACCGGAACGGTCGCTCGCAGGGCACCGCAGACCAACCGCAAGGAATCCACCTCGGACCGTTCCTTCTCCAGCAGTGTGAAACGCACCACGAAATGCTCCCAGGTGCTGTGGCGGGTAAGGTCGAAATCCATCCGGCCCGTCTCCCCTTTGAACCCATCGATGGAGTAGATGTAGTAGAGGGTTCCAGCGGTATCGGTCTTGGATACGAACAGGTGCCCCACCCGTTGGCCCACCGCCACCGAACCGGAAAAAAATGTTAGAAAGAACAAGAGGAACGCCCAATGCGTTCCTCTCGTTGGAATGGCCAGGATGGATCGGTTATTCACCGTAAACCACCACCTTGTACTTCGCGATGATGCCGAGGATGCCGGACACATGCTCATCCACGTGGTGGATCTTGGTGATACCGGCGGACTTGGCGGCAGATTCGATGCTGGCATCACCCGTGGCCAGGATGCCCAGGATGGACTGGGCCTCGGACGTACCGACCTTGCTGGAACCGGTATTGTCGGTGACCGCCATCGGCGCCTTGAGGTCGGTATAGATGAAACCCGTGAGGGGTGATTTCACTTGAGCACAGCTGGTCATCAACAGGGCGGCGCAGGCCACGCCAAGGGATACGAACGGACGTTTCATAGGAGTTAGTGGTTTGGTTTCAGAGAGGCAATGATAGGAAACTTCGGCAAATCACTTCCAAGCACCTGTCACGGCGCCCAGAAATGCCCTCGTGCTCGGAATTCACCATGGCCTGGTAACATCCTGTAGAATACCCTCCCTGCATTCCCGTTCCATTTCATAGGTTCACGCTGCATCTGAACGGTTCGGGTGCCTAAAAAACCAAAACAGACCATGAAGATCATCCGTAAGTCGGCGTTCATGCTGGCCATGAGCTCATTGCTCATCACACAAACGGGTTGCTTCGGGGAGTTCGCGCTCACCCGGAAGGTATACAACTGGAACGATGACATCAGTGATAGCAAGGTGGTGAAGAGCCTGGTGATGTGGGTGATGATGATCATACCGGTTTACGGCGTTGCCGGGTTCGTGGACATGATCATCCTGAACCTCATCGAATTCTGGAGCGGCAGTAATCCGCTCTCGATGAACGAAGGGGACTACGAGATGCAGATGGCCACGATCAAGGGCGAACATTTCAGGATCGAGGCAACGAAGGACACCTTCACCACCACGCAGTTGACCGGGGATCTGGCCGGCGAAGTGCGCGTGATGAAGTACGACCGTTGCGACAACACCTGGAAATACTCGGACAGCGAGGTGAGCGACATGGCCGTTCTGACCTTCGTGGGCGGCGACACGGAGAATGTCCGCATGTACACCACGAACGGCGCGGTGGAACTGACCGCTGCCGACCTTGCGGATGCTTCGGTACTCGCTGCCAAGTTCGCTGGATGCGAAGTGGCGATGGCCCGGTGAGGTCGAGTCGGATCTGGAACGAGGAAGCCCGGCCGATGGCCGGGCTTCCTCGTTCCAAACGGGTTCCATCAACCTTCGCTGCACATCTTCGCCGGATCCACCCACTTGTCGAAATCCGCAGCGTTGACGTGACCGAGCGCGATCGCCGCCGCCTTCAGCGTGGTGCCCTCCTTGTGTGCCTTCTTGGCGATCTCCGCTGCCTTGTAATAGCCGATGTGCGGGTTCAAGCTGGTCACGAGCATGAGGGAATTCTCCAGATGGCGCTGGATCACGGCCTTGTTCGGTTCGATGCCCTCGGCGCATTTCACCGTGAAGCTCACGCAGGCATCACCGAGCAGGCGACCGCTTTGGAGCACGTTGGCCGCGATCAGGGGTTTGAACACGTTGAGTTCGAAATGGCCTTGCATACCGCCCACGCTTACGGCCACATCGTTGCCGATCACTTGGGCGCACACCATGGTCAACGCCTCGGGCTGGGTGGGGTTCACCTTGCCGGGCATGATGGATGAACCGGGCTCGTTGTCCGGGATCACCAGTTCGCCGATCCCGCTGCGCGGACCACTGCTGAGGATGCGGATATCGTTGGCGATCTTCATCAAGGATACCGCCAGGCGCTTGTAGGCCCCGCTGAGCTCCACCATGGCGTCGTGGGCCGCGAGTGATTCGAATTTGTTCGGAGCGGTCACGAAGGGCAGGCCGGTAAGGTCCGCGATCCGCTTCGCCACCAGGATGCTGTAGCCTTTGGGGGCATTGAGGCCGGTACCGACCGCTGTTCCACCAAGGGCCAGTTCACGTACCACTTCGAGCGCGTTCTCCACGGCCCGCAACCCATTGTCCAATTGTTGCACATACCCGCTGAACTCCTGCCCCAAGGTGAGTGGCGTGGCATCCATGAAGTGCGTGCGACCGGTCTTCACGATATCGGCGAAGCTCTTGGCTTTCCCGTCCAGGGTGTCGCGCAGCTTCTTCACACCGGGAATGGTCACCTCCACCGCTTGTTTGTACGCGGCGATATGCATGGCCGTCGGGTAGGTATCGTTGCTGCTCTGGCTCTTATTGACGTCGTCGTTCGGGTTGAGCACCTTCTGCTCATCGGTCAACTTGCCACCATTGATCACATGGGCGCGATAGGCGATCACCTCGTTGAGGTTCATGTTGCTCTGGGTCCCGCTGCCGGTCTGCCAGATCACGAGGGGGAACTGATCGTCCAACCGGCCCTCGAGGATCTCGTCGCACACCTTGCCGATGAGGTCGCTCTTCTCCTTCGGGAGCTTTCCGAGCTCCACATTCGTCAACGCCGCGGCCTTCTTCAGATAGGCGAATGCGCGGATGATCTCGCTGGGCATGCTCGCCGGCGGCCCGATCCGGAAGTTGTTGCGGCTGCGCTCGGTCTGTGCGCCCCAGTACTTGTCGGCGGGTACCTTCACCTCGCCCATGGTGTCTTTCTCGATGCGGTATTCCATGGTTGATGGGGCGCGAGCTCTTGCGCCCTTACTGTTTGTTGATGAGTTCCAGAACACGTTCGATGGGCCGGCCGATCACGGCCTTGCCCCCTTTCACCACGATGGGACGTTCGATCAGGATCGGGTGTTCGTGCATTGCCTGGATCCACCCCTGTTCGTCCAGGTCACGGCCTTCAAAGCGCTGCTTGTACAGGTCCTCGCTCCGGCGCACCAGTTGTTCTGCCGGGATCCTGAGCTTGGCCAACAGTGCGGTCAACTCCTCCACCGTTGGAGGCTGGGCGAGGTAGTCCACCACGCGATGGTCGGTACCGTTCGCATGTAGCAGGTCCAATGCGCAATTGCTCTTGCTGCACGCTGCATGGTGGAAGATGGTCACGGTCGTAGGTCCCGAAAGAGCCCCAGGCCTCCTGTCGACGGTGGCGGTACTGGGCGGTTCGTCGTCCTTGACCTTCCCGACCGATGGGTCCACAGCGTTCTCCATCAGACCTTCTGGGATTGCCCCTGCTGCATGAGATAGGCCTTCAGGAACTCGTCGATGTAACCATCAAGCACATCGTCCACGCTGCTGGTCTCGTGATCGGTACGCACATCCTTCACCAGCTTGTAGGGTTGCAGCACATAGTTGCGGATCTGGCTGCCCCACTCGATCTTCTTCTTCCCGGCTTCGATCTCGCTCCGCTTGCTGCGGCGCTTCTCCAATTCAGCTTCGTAAAGCTGGCTCTTCAGCAATTGCAGCGCCTTGGTCTTGTTGTCCAGCTGGCTGCGGGTCTCGGTATTCTCGATGATGATCCCTGTGGGTGCGTGGCGCAGGCGTACACCGGTCTCCACCTTGTTCACGTTCTGGCCACCGGCACCGCCACTGCGGAAGGTATCCCAGGTGATATCGGCCGGGTTGATGTCGATCTCGATGCTCTCGTCCACGAGCGGGAACACATACACGCTTACGAAGCTGGTGTGGCGGCGTGCATTGCTGTCGAACGGGCTGATGCGCACCAGACGATGCACCCCGTTCTCCCCTTTCAACATACCGAAGGCGAATTCACCATCCACTTCCATGGTGGCCTGTTTGATCCCAGCGCCTTCGCCGTCCTGGTAGTCGAGCGTGCGGGTCTCGTAGCCGTTCTTCTTGGCCCACATCTGGTACATGCGCAAGAGCATGCCGGCCCAGTCGCAGCTTTCGGTGCCGCCCGCACCGGCGGTGATCTGCACCACGGCGCTCAGCGGATCCTCCTCGGCACTGAGCATGTTCTTGAATTCCAGTTCCTCCAAGGCATCGGTGGCCTTCTTGAACTGCGTCTCCAGTTCTTCCTCGCTCACCTCCTTGGCCTTCCAGAAATCGAACATCACACCCAGGTCGTCCATCTCACGCTTCACCCCCTCGTACAGCCCCACCCAGCGTTTGAGCTCGCGTATGCGATGCATGACCTGCTGGGCCTTCTTCTGATCGTTCCAGAAGTCGGGGTCCAGGGTATACTTCTCCTCCTCCTGGATCCGCCCGCGTTTCTCCTCGATGTCCAGATAGCCTTTCAAGGCCTCCAGGCGCTCGTTGAGCTCGTCGATCTTCTCGATGGTGATCATTGGGGCCGCAAAAGTAGGTGCGGGGATCGGAAGGCACCACCGCAACGGCGCATCGGGCGTCAAGTCCGTGCAACGAAAGTCCGGAATGGCGTGGCGGAACTCGTTGCGCTCGTTGTGTCTTTGCGGTATTACCCTTTCGCCATACAGAGGCACCTGAAGATGCGCCGCTATTCTTCCGTTTGACGATACGGCAAGGTCGCTACGTAGCGGGGCCTACGGAACGACCTTGCCGAAGAAGCCGCACGGACAACGAGCAAGCCGGTCGGGGGGGCATGTATGGTGAAGGGGTATGAAAGGATCAGAGGCTCCCGATCGCCCTCTCGACCTCGGAACTGGAGTACCCTTTCCGCAGGAAATACGTCATCACCTTCTGCCGTTTCATGAAGGTGTTCGGCTCCTTCTCCTTCACCCACCGTTTCGACACCAGCTTATTCAACTGCCCTGCCTGTTCTTCCCGGTCGATGGCATTCAGTGCGGCGCGGATGCACGGCTCGCTCACCTGTTTCATCTTCAGCGCGGCCTCGATCTTGCGCAAGCCCCACCCCTTTTGCCGTGATCGGCTCACCGCGTAGTGCGCAGCGAAACGTGCTTCGTTCAGGAACCCATCACTGATGAGCTGGCTGATGATCGGATCGATCTCCTTTGCAGGCACCTCCCACGCGTAGAGCTTGTCGCGCACCTCCTGCTGGCAACGCTCCTGGCGGGCGCAGTAGTTGCGGGCCTTGGGGAGGGCCTCGTTCGTTGACGGCTTCTTCGGCATGATGTCGGGGCCAAACCTATCATGCAGGCCGATGCATCCTACATTTGTTTCATGAAGCTCGACGAGCGGACACTGGAGCGCCTGCAAGCCTACTTTGCCGTACAACCGGTCAAGCACGCATACCTGTTCGGCTCGTTCGCACGCGAATGTGGCGATGAGCAGAGCGACATCGACATCCTTGTGGAACTGGACCACACCAAGCCGATCGGGCTGCACTTCATCCAAATGGGTCTCGATCTCGAGGCGATGCTCCAACGCCGTGTGGACCTAGTGACCACAAAAGGACTGAGCCCACATGTGAAGCCGTACGTGGACCGTGACAAACGACTGATCTATGCGCGCGCCTGAGGCCGATCGTGTTCGCCTGATCCAATCCTCGACGCCATTCGAGAGCTGGAAACGAACGCTTACGACGTCACCGAACAGCGGTTGGATGAGGATGCGATGATCCGCTACGCCACGGTAAAACTCATCGAAGTTATCGGAGAGGCCGCGAACATGCTCACCAAGGAATTGCGGCAAGCGCACCCTGAAGTCACTTGGCCACTGATCATTGGCATGCGGAAGCGGTTGGTCCATGACTATTTCCGCATCGACACGACCGTGGTTGCCGAAGTGGTGCGGGAGCACATACCGCCACTGAAGCTACAGGTGGAGACCATCCTAAGAGGACTACCAGCAGGATAGCCTCAACCT
>JADLAI010000021.1 GCA_020848295.1 Flavobacteriales bacterium | reverse complement strand
TTGGCACTTGGAAGACGTTCACGGCCAATGGGCATGTTGCCTTCCGCTTCCGGCCCGCCTGCGGCACCGGGTGCTCACCGCCCCGCCCGGCATGCAGCTTGTTCCGGGCGGGATCGGTGTCCTGTTCAGCCCGTGTTCATGTGCAAGCATGAATTGGTGAAACACGGGAGTGCATGAAATGCCAAGGCGATCGACTTGAATACAAGGCTCTCCCTGTGAATAACACGGGGTCTTCCCTCGGCCAAGCCGTACCATGGGGTGTTACCTTGGTGTCTTTGAAAATCTGTTGGCCTGTTGGCCTGTTGGCCTGTTGGCCTTTGGCCTGTGGGCGAAGCGCAAGCCAAGCAAGGAGGCTATGTGGAATTGCGCGTTCATGGTGGAACGAATGTAACTGAATTTATGTGGTGGGATGGCGGTGGTTGATAAGTCGTGCCGCAGGGTCCGCTATCCTTCGCAGATGCAGGTTGGCGAGACCCGCGGGAGTGGAAGTGCAGGTAGGTCAACGGCCACAGAGGCGTGGAGTTGCCAATGCCCAGGTGCCCTATGAAATCCAGGTTGTTCTGCTTGTACCTCGGCCAGTTCTGGTTCACCAGCGTGGTGCCAAGGATCAGAGCGTTGTTGTCCGTGGTCCCCACCGATCGGGTTGCCGGTCGCGACCATACAACCCGGCATGATCCAGGTCGCAAACAAAAGGCCGGGATCGCTCCCGGCCTTTCGCGTTCAGTGGATCGTTATCAGGCCCGCACCGCCACCGGCTCCACATCGGCTTCAGTGGGCGTATCGAATTGGCCGCTGGCCCGCAATTCGTCCTGTAGCTACTGGCTGGTCTTGCCCAGGTTGGTCATTGGTACTATTCCTTCATGAACTTTCCGGACCATCGCCGAGCGTCGACCTCCACCACCACCGAATAGATCCCCGGAATGAGGTGACCGATCTCCACACGGAAGGCCCCAGATCGGAACGGTGTGGCCTTGACCTTCTCCAATACGAGCCTTCCAATTGCATCACGCATGAGCACCCGTGCATCGGCGTTGATCTCCTCGCCCGTACCGACCCAAAGCACATCGCCAGCGGGGTTGGGCCAGATGACGGCGGCCAGGTCCTCATCCGCCGGGGAAAAGATCCCGGTGGCTGTACCGTGCAGCTTTACCATGTAGGCATCAAGAGTCCCTCCTGCATAGGAGTTCTGGAAGCCGTTATCGGCAATGCCTGAAGTGGATGACGTGTTCCCCACTTGGTAGACAGCGCCATCCGGCGAAACCGCACAAGCCACGCCTTCTTCGCTCAGCGCTCCGCCGTAGTATGTGGCCCAAGAACGGGTACCATCGGAGTGAAACTTGGCGAGGTATGCGTCGGAAGTACCGCCGCCATAAATGTCCTGGAAACCGTTCGAGGCCATCGCAGTGGTCGAGGATGACCAGCCGGACATATAGACCAAGTGCGGTGTGGTCGAACGATCGATCGAGAGGTGAAAACCCAGTTCAAAATCGCTTCCGCCGTAATAGGTTGCCCATAGCCTGGTACCATCAGGCCCGAACTTCACGAGGATCGCATCATACGACCCACCACCATAGGTGTTCTGGTGTCCGTTGGCGGCCATGTTCGCGGTGGCGGACACGGCCCCGCACACGTACATCTCACCGCCATCCAGGGTGATACGGATCAATTCATCGCCAGTGGAACCACCATAATAAGTAGCCCATTGCCGCGTACCGTTCGCATCGAGCTTCGCGACGTACCCGTCCCAGGCGCCACCTCCGCCGTAACTCATCTGATGTCCATTCTCGGCGATCCCCGTTGTGGATCGGGTGGAACCGACAAGGTGTACATTACCTTGGGTATCCACTTCGCAGTCACGTACGGTGTCGTCACTCTCGCCCCCGTAGTACGAGCCCCAGATGCGTTCGCCATCAGGGCCGAATTTTACCACGAAGCCATCATCCAACCCAGCTCGCGTTCCTTGGAACCACCCGGTCGCGATACCGCTGTTGGAGACTGTAGCACCCACCAAGTACACGTTGCCTTCGGTGTCCACAGTACAGTTTCTCGATTGATCATCACCCGAGCCGCCGTAGTAAGTTCCCCACGATAGAGTGCCGTCCATGTTGAACTTCGCCAGGAATGCGTCATAGATCCCACCTCCATAGGTAAGTTGGTGACCGTCCTGGGCGATCCCTGAGCTGGAGGTCGTGGAGCCACACAGGTATATGGCTCCGGACCCATCCAAAGCACCTCCGGTCGTCGTTTCATAATCGGACCCGCCGAAATAAGTGGCCCATTGCCGCACCCCGTCCCCATCGAACTTCGCAAGAAAGGAATCGCTCCCACCCCCGATCGTGATCTGATGACCACCGGTGGCGATGCCTGCGGATGAGGTCGTCTGTCCGCCAAGTATGAGGTCCCCTTGAGCGTCAAGTTCCACAAAATTGAAGGAATCGAAGCCGTCACCACCGAAATAGGTCCCCCAGTAACGAGCCGGGTCGATCGTCAGGGAACGGGCCTTGTCGTATGCGCCGACCGAGAAGTGCAAGAGATCACCATCGAGGGAGAAATGGGTGGGTATCTCCGTATCGCCTTGAAAGCTCACGGGCGCTTCCTCGATGAACCGTCCCAAACGGTTGCCGTGGATCAACCGGCCTTGGGTGTCCACCGCCAGATCCTCGTGGTCCTTGAAGCGCAGGCGGATCAATGCGGGGTCGGCACCGGGATGGACGATGAAGTCGTACTTCATGCCCTGGGGTGTAGCACGGATCACCCAATCGATGCCCGGCCACACCTCGTGGTAGGTCAATCGGGCGAATGATCGCACATCGAGCGCAGGTGCCGCGCCGGTGTTGTAGTAGTGGGTGCGGTCGTTACTCCGTCCCTCGGCACTGATCCGTGGATGTGGGTTTCCGCCCTCAAGAAGCATATCCATCCGGTAGGTCTCCAGTTCCATGGAACGCGGATGTTCCATGGCCATCATGCCGGGCTGCAGGCCATCCGGTCCATTCTCCTCCTCCGGCATGGCCTTCCAGCGATTGAACTGAAAGGCGATCCCGTTCTCCAACAGGAATAGGACCGTATTACCCTGGTTCATACGATACCGAATAAAAGGTGCCGGCTCACCATCCAAAGTGCGCACCTGGCCTTTGTTCTCCTCGAAGGCCACCTGCCTGGAACTTAAAAGAGCGTGGTGGTCGGTGTGCTTTGCGGGCTCGGTCGCAAAAGCCCCGCTTCCGCATCCGAGGTGCATGAGTATCACGAGATTGAATGGAGATGTGATGTATTTCATCGCGGATGTGGCGATCGAATTGGGATCACCATACCCACATCGGCTTGCGATAGGTGATGTGAACGATCGACGATGCTGCACACGGGATCAATCCCCGTTGGCCATGCTCAACGAGTACGGCCATCCCCCTACAACAGAGAATAGCAAGGGAGACACGCGTGCCGCGGTCCATCCCTGATGCGGGTCGCTCACGCCCGCGCCGCCATCGGCTCCTCCTCCACCGCCGTGGGTGCGCCGAACTTCCCGCTCGCCCGCAACTCCTCCTGTAGCTGCTGGCTGGTCTTGCCGGTGCCGTCGTGGCGCCAGCCTGGAGGCCCGAAGATGTACATCAGCTTGTTACGCAGCCCGGGTGCCTGTTTCACATCGCGCCAGATCTCCTGGAATTCGAAAAGGTTATGCGTGACCGGGTTGTTGGTGCCGGGGTCGTGGCTGATGCCGAAGCGGGGCACGATGCCCTTGATGGGCTTTTGCCAGGTGTTGTACAGGCGGTCCCAGAAGGTGAAGATGCCGCCATGGTTGCGGTCCAGGTACTCGGTGTTGCAGCTGTGGTGTACCACATGCACGTGGCTGGAGTTGAAGATGTTCTCCCACCAACCGTACGAAGGCACCAGTTGGGAGTGCAGCGTGAACTGGTAGAAGGCGTTGATGATCAAACAGGTGGCGATCATGATCGGCTCAAAGCCCACCAGCGGCATCCAGAGCCAGTAGATGGGCTTCACCAGGGTGATGAACCAGCCATTGCGGATACTGATGGTGAGGTTGTACATCTTGCCGCTGTGGTGCGGCAGGTGCGCGGCCCAGAGGATGCGCACGTTGTGGGCCAGGCGATGGTGCCAATAAAAATTGTGATCGTCGGCAATGGCGCAGATGATCCAGATGTACCAGGCGAAACCGAGCGACGAATAGCCCAGGTACTGTTCGCGGAAGGGCTCGGCCCAGGCGAAGAGGAACATGTAGAGGGTGATCTCGAACACGTTGGTGATCACCCGGATGATGGTGGCCCCGATGCCGATCACGAAGCCGGACCAGCTCTCCTTCAAGTCGAAAAGATGCTTGGCACTGAGGTACTCCCACACGATGAGCACCAGGAAGATCGGATAGATGTACTTGATCCCGATGCCTTCGATGGCCAGTTCGGGTAGCTGGGCCTTCATGTCCAGCCAGGCCTGGATCGGGTTGAAGCTCATGAGCATACGTCAGTGTTCGAAATGATGCGGGCCAAATGTATCCCAACCCGGGCAGGCACCTGAAGGAAGCTCGTCATCTTTGTGGTATGTCCCGAACCGTCATCTTCGCTACGACCCTGATCGTTGTCAATGCAACGGCACAACCCACCGTAAATGGACCCATGGCCGGGCCGCCGGATCTGATGGAGATCACGATCTGGATGCAATGCCACTCAGGGTGCGGCGCGGAGGTCACCTATTGGCCGGTGAACGATGCCAAGAACGCGGTGACCACGGCACAGCAGCGGTCATCCGCCGATCGCGGCCATGCGCTGGAATTCCGCCTGGGGCCCTTGTTGCCGGGAACGGAATACCGCTACACCGTGAGCGTGGATGGCGCGAAGGTCCCGTTGCCGGACACCTTGGGTTTCACCACACAAGCACTGTGGAAGCACCGTACGGACCCACCGCCGTTCAGCCTGGCGCTGGGAAGCTGCACCTACGTGAATGAACCGGCCTACGATCGGCCAGGCCGTTCCTACGGCGGTGGTTACGGGATCTTCGACGCGATCGCGGACAAGGGACCGGACCTGATGCTCTGGCTGGGCGACAACGTGTACCTGCGGGAGCCGGACTGGGGCAGCTGGAGCGGTTTTCTGTACCGGTACACGCACACGCGGAGTACGCCTGAGCTACAACACCTACTTCGTTCAACCAGCCATGCGGCCATCTGGGACGATCATGACTTCGGGCCGAATGATGGCGATGGTTCATTCGTAGGTGCGAAGTTGGCCCGCGAGGCCTTCGACCTATTCTGGCCGAATCCTACGAACGGTGTGCCGGGTGTGGAGGGCAACACCAGCATGTTCAGCTACTACGATGTGGACCTGTTCCTGTTGGACGGCCGCACCTTCCGCGTACCCGGAGACATGAAGACCAGCGAACCGGCCATGCTCGGCAAAGCCCAGTTGGACTGGTTGATCCGTGCATTGAAGTACAGCGATGCTTCGTTCAAGCTCGTGGCCGTAGGCAGCCAGGTGCTCAATCCGGCAGCCGTGTTCGAGAACATGAGCACCATGCCCAAGGAGCGCGACGAGCTGCTGCGGCGCATCGAAGAGGAGGGCATCAAGGGCGTGGTCTTCCTCACCGGCGACCGGCATTTCACCGAATTGAGCACGTTGAAGTTGAAGGACGGTCGTACCCTCTACGACCTCACCACCTCGCCCCTGACCTCCGGCCCCTACGCCCCCAAGGAGACCAATGCATTGCGCGTGGAAGGCACGGTGGTGGACCAGCGCAACTTCAGCACCCTTGAATTCTCAGGCACCAAAGGCGCACGCACCATGCGGATCCGGGTGTTCGATGGTACAGGCACCCAGCTTTGGGAGCGCTCCATTGCGCAGGAGTGATCAGCCGTTGAACCGGCCGTAGTGGACCAGTTCAGCAAGTGGACGGCGCGGGCTATGCTGTAGTTCGCGTTGCATCAACTGTTCAGGCAAACTATCCGGTTCACCCGGAAAACCGAGCACGATCACGCTCACCACATCGTACGTTTCCGGGATACCGAATGCTGCACGTGCTGCATCGGCGTGGAAACCACCGAGGATATGCAGGCCCATGCCCAGTGCCGTAGCCTGCGCGGTGAGTTGTGCCGTGGCGATCCCCAGGTCATGCCGCGCGTGGAAATTCTCCTGCCCGATACGGCTCAGGATGCGATGTACCAGGTTGAGGATGAGCACTGGCGCCTTGTTCGCCCACACCTGATTGCTGTGGTTCAAGGTGGCCAGGAGTTCGGCATGCCCTTCCTCACCCCGGCGTGTGATCAGGAAACGCCAGGGCTGTTCGTTCATGCTGCTGGGTGCCCAACGCGCGGCCTCCAGCACCAGTTCCAGTTCCGCATCGGTCACCGCGCGATCACTGAAGGCACGCGGGCTGAAACGTGCATTGAGGACCGGATGCACGGGCAACGCGCTGCGCTGCACACCGGTCGATTTCATCGCGCCGTCACATCGAAGGTGAGATCCACCTTGTCGGAGATCACCCTGTCGCCGATCTCCGGGAAGAAGGTGCCGGAGCGGTACTTGACGTCGTATTTGGCACGGTCGAAGGAGAAGGTGGCCGCAGCACGAGCGACATCACCGTCCATCCAGAAGAGCAGATCGAAGGAGTTGGGCTGTGTGATGCCCTTGATCGTAAGATCGCCTGTCACCCTGTAGTTCGGTTTACCCGGTGCCGCATCAGCGATGGCTTCGATCGCGGTGGTCCGGAACGTGGCCGTGGGGTGCTGGTCCACGTGGAAGAAATCCTCGCTCTTCAAGTGGCTCACCAGATCCGCATTGGACTCCGGGTCCGTTACATCGATGCAGGTGATCCCGGCCATGTCCATGATCACCTCGGCAGCACTGAAACGCTTGCCATCGATGGTGATATTGCCACTTTTCACAGGAACGTGGCCGGTGTGGTCACTATTCAGCTTGCTCCCGGTCCAGTGCAGCTTGCATTTCTCCGGAACAAGGGACTTGGAGGTCTGTGCGAGAAGGGAGGTGGTGGCCAGTAACAACGCCACCATGAGGAAATGCTTCATCCGATCCAATGGTTTTCAGTGTTCTATGTGGTTGTACGGTCGCGCCAGGCATCGAGCAGGCGGTTCAGGTCAGCGGCCTCCGCCTCGGAAAGTCCGGTGGATGCGCACTGTTTTCGAGCACGGCTCAGTTCATCGATGTGTTCCAACATCTCCAGTCCCTTGGCACTGATCCGCACGAACACCACGCGGCGGTCCTCCTCACATCGCTCGCGCTCCACCAACCCTTTGGCGATGAGCTTGTCGGTAAGGCGCGTGGCATTGGGTGCCCGGTCGATCATCCGGCCTTTCACGCAGTGCATGTTCATGCGCTCCTTGGCGCCGCGCAGGATACGCAGGATGTTGTATTGCTGCGGACTGATCCCGAAGGGCTTGAACCGGTCCACCTCCTGGTTGCGGAACCAGGCGGCCGTGAACAGCACGTTCAGCAGGGCTTTTTCCTGCTCACTACCGAAACGGCTCTTCAACTCCTCGTCGATCCGTGCCATCCTGTTAGGTGCAAATCTACGGTGATATTCCCCATGGAAAATGATGACCTGTGAGGCCGACCGCCCTTCACGGTAGTTTTGTGGCACTTGCACCCAACACGATGCGACGGCTCCCCTGCTACCTCACGGCCATGTCATTGGCGGCCTGTGCCACTCCCACGGAAACCCCGGTCGATACCGGAACACCCCCGGCGACCAACGCTGGAACAGAGGCCGTAGCACCTGGTGGGGCGAATGAGCGGGACGAATGGCAGAAACCGCAGGAGGTGTTCATGCTCATGGGCAACGACCTACGTGGCCACACCATCGCCGATCTGGCGGCTGGCGACGGGTACTTCACCTTCAAGTTGATCGAGGTGGGCGCCAACGTCATCGCTATAAGCGAGGATCCGGCGCAGATCGCAGCGATCGAGGCGCGCAAGCAGGCGATGAAATTGGGCGACGACCGGTTGCGCACCCGGCTGGCCCAACCCGGTGATCCCGGGCTTGCCCCCGGCGAGGTGGATGCGAGCCTGCTGGTACACGCCTACACGCGGATCCCGGATAAGAAGGCTTACCTGAGCAAGGTACTGGCCGGCACGAAAGCGCCTCATCCATTGTTCATCCTGGAATGGTCGAACACCGAAACCCCGATCGGGCCACCGCTGGTGGATCGCGTCAGCAGCGAGCGGATCATGGACGACATCGGGCTATCGGGATACACCGATGTGGGGGCTTATGCCACCAAGATCCCGTACCAGACCTTCCTCTTCGCCTCGGTGCAGTCCGGCGCGGCGGATGATCCACAGGGCATGGATCCCTCCCAACTGATCACGCAGCCGTAAAGGCGCGGTGCATCATTTCCAGTGGTCGAAACGCCAGGGTCAGGCCAGCCACTTGCTGTCTTCACCAGGTTGGCGTTGCACACCCTTGTACCCGATGAACAGGTTGGCCCAAAGGGCCTTGGACCAAGCATAGAGCACCGGCGTAGTGAGCAACAAGGCCCCGAGCACCCAGAACAGGCGGGTGGACTGTGCGGAGGCTGGTGCCAGCACGGTGACGGCCACGTACACCGTGACGGACTGGGCAACGGCCAGCGCGTAGGAAGCATACATACCACCGTAGTAAAAGCCCGGCTCCGGTTCGAATTTCCGATGACAGACCGAGCAGGAGGGACGAAGGTCTCCGGCACGTGTCAGGTCGTACGGATTGCGGCTTACCAGGAATTCCCCCTCATGGCAATGCGGGCACTTCCGGGCGATGATGCTGTACAGCTTGCTTCCCTTCCTACACATGCCGCAAAGCTACCTACGGCCCGGTGGCTCACTTCTTCAGGTCCTTGGCGAAGACCTTACGGAACTTCTCCAGTTTGGGCCGGATCACCATCTGGCAGTAGCCCTGCTCCCCATTGACGGCGTAGTAACCCTGGTGGTAGTCCTCCGCCGGGTAGAAGGCCGTGGCCATGGTGACCTCCGTGACGATGGGCGCGCGGAACGCACCACTGGCATCCAGTTCGCGCATGTACGCCTCAGCCATGCGGCATTGCTCCTCGGTGTGGCAGAAGATGGCCGATCGGTACTGGGTGCCCACATCGGCACCTTGGCGGTTCAGGGTAGTGGGGTCGTGGGTCTGCCAGAACACCTCCAGGATCTTGGCCAGGTCGACCACTTGCGGATCGTAGACGAGTTGGGCCACCTCGGCATGGCCGGTGGTTCCGTTGCACACCTCGCGGTAAGAAGGGTTCTTCACATGCCCGCCCATGTAACCGGAAGTAACGGAGGCCACCCCCTTCAGTTCGGTGAAGACGGCTTCCACGCACCAGAAACAACCAGCGCCCAAGGTGATCGTGTCCATTCGTTCGGTATTGGGAAGTTCGTTCGGGTCGGTATGATCCGTGTGCATCGCGGGCCGGGCGTTGCCATCGCTGCATGCCACGGCCGCCAGTACGAGCGCGGCCTGTGCGACCCGTATCCTCCTGGAGAAAATGGTGTGGAGCATGGTCGGCATCGTGCCCCGACGTTACGGTGGTCCGATCCGTCGAGGTACAAAGATCACTCCAGGATGGCATCCGCCAGGGCCGAGGCGATGCGTTCCACCACACCCACCACCAAGGCGTTGCCCATGAAGAAGGCGCGCCAGGCATCGCTCACGCCAGCGGTATGGTCGTCGGGGAACATGTTGAGGCGTTCCAGTTCAATGGGGGTCAGTCGCCGGTAACGGCGGCCATCGGGACTGACCACATGCTTGAAGCGGGAAGGCCCACGCCCACCCTCGCCGGTGATGATGGTGCGGGAGGGGCGGTCCAAGGGGTCGGGGAAGACCATCGCCCCTTCGGAATAGGCGTAGTTATGCCCATTGGCCGTGGCACGGGCCTCGCTCTTGGCTCCTTTCAGGTAGCGCCAGGCAGGCAGGTCCTTCCGGGCGATGTAGAACGTGGCCGGCACATCGGCTTCGGGTTGGAGCAGATCGCCCAACCGGGCCATTGCACCATCGTACCGTGCCTCCACCGCTCCGGTGAAGACATGTCCACCCATGAGGATCCCCGCGTTCTTGAAGGGGGTGCGCCCCGAACGTTCTCCGAAATGGCGGGACAATTCATCCAATCCCTGGGCGATGGAGAACTGCACGAGCGGCCCATTGGACGAGGCGGGGAATGCCTGGCCGAGCACGCCTTCACCGCCGATCCATGCAGCCGGCTCGGCGCCGCGCAATTTCTTGTAGAGCGGGGTGGTGCGGTGGTAGCCGAGCAGGAACACCCGGCGGCGGCGTTGCGGCATACCGTATTCGGCGGCATTGATCACACGCCATTCCACGGCATATCCCAATTGATCCAGGGAGCGCAACATCACGGCAAGGTCGCGGCCACGCTGTCCCACGGGCGAGCCCAGGAGGCGGTCCACATTCTCCAGCAACAGATAGGCGGGCTTGCGTTTCTTCTCGCTGAGGATGCGGTGGATCTGCCACCAGAGCACCCCTTTCCTTCCTTGCAGCCCTTTGCTGTTCTTCAAGGTGCTGGCCACCGAATAGTCCTGGCAGGGGAAGCCACCCACGAGCAGATCGTGGTCGGGAATGGCTTTTACGGGAACGGTGGCGATGTCATGATTGAAATGCCCCTCCTGTCCGAAACGCGCCACATACACCTCGGAAGCATGCTGCTTTCGTCGATTCGGCTCCCATTGGTTGCTGAAGACCACCTTGTAGTGCAGAACTTGGGACGCCCGCTCCAGGCCCAGCCTGAAACCGCCCACCCCGGCGAACAACTCCGCCACCCGGATCACCGGCTTCGCCTTACCCTTGGCCATCGGGGGCCGAACATAGCACCGGGCATGTCCGCCTCATTCCACGAAGGTGCGATCGGCGTCAACGATGCAGTGTGAAGAGCTACATTCGCACCGCAAATGCGGGAGTAGCTCAGTTGGTAGAGCATCAGCTTCCCAAGCTGAGGGTCGCGGGTTCGAGTCCCGTTTCCCGCTCAGGAAAGGTGGTCGAAGGGCCACCTTTCGCATTCCATCCCTTCCCGACCGCCGCACCAGGGGTGTATCCCATCCCTGCAATACACCTCAGCGGTTCGGCCAACGCGATGGGTGATCCATGACCTGGATCTTACGATCGGTTAACATGCCGACCCGTTGCCGATGCGGACCTTTGCCGCATCAAAGACAACGTAATGGCCACTTCTCCCACACAGAAGATCCTTTTGGTGGATGACGAACCCGACATCCTTGAGCTCCTGCGCTATCACTTGGACCGGGAAGGCTATTCGGTAAAGACCGCGTTGAACGGGAAAGAGGCCTTGCGCATGGCCCGTGCGGAACACCCCGACCTGATCGTACTGGACATCATGATGCCCGGTATGGATGGTGTGGAGGTATGCGCCCAACTGCGACAACAACCGGAATTCAAGGACACCGTGATCACCTTCCTGACAGCACGGAGCGAGGATTACTCGCAGATCGCGGGCTTGGAGGCCGGAGCGGACGATTACATCGCGAAACCGGTGCGTCCCAAGGTGTTCGTGGCCAAAGTGAAAACCTTGTTGAAGCGCAGCGGAGGAGGTGAACGTACGGAAGAGCGGATCCTGGAAGCCAACGGCGTGCGGGTGGACCCTGAGCGGGTACTGGTCCACCTCGGTGACACAGCGATCCAACTGCCGAGGAAGGAATTCGAATTGCTCTCCTTGCTGATCAGTAAACCCGGCATTGTGTTCAAGCGCGACGAGATCTATGCGCGGGTATGGGGTACCGACCTGTTCGTGGGCGACCGTACCATCGACGTGCATATCCGCAAGTTGCGCGAGAAGATCGGTGAGGAACGGATCCGCACGATCAAGGGCATCGGCTACAAGTTCGACGCATAACAGAGAAGTCCCCGCTATATTTGCCGCCCTTGCAAGCTCATCCCGCACTGCAAGGCCAAGGATTCGGGGTGTAGCGCAGCCCGGTTAGCGCGCGTCGTTCGGGACGACGAGGTCGGAGGTTCGAATCCTCTCACCCCGACCAGACCTAGCCCTGGTGACGAAGTCACCGGGGCTTTTTCATGCCCGACCGAGGCACCTCGGCACGACAGGATCACACTTCACTGAGTATCAGTTTAATGGGTGGTTCGAAGCATCTCGAACGGATGGCACGCGAAGTCATCGTTCGCTCAGACAAGGCGCAGCGAAGTGAGGATACTGGAACGAAGTATCCGGCTGAGCTGCAACGATGTATGAGTGATCGAGGGCGAGCATCCATAAGGATCCTCATGCCCGGTCGTGCAGCCGGAGCGAGGTTCTTCGAGCCACCCGAATAGCAGACGATGATCAACGTCGTCCACATTGCCGTTCCTCCCCGGTTCCATACCGTTACCTGCAAATGATCCGAAAACCGTGAAGGCAAGGCATCCCTCCCGCCCTACCGCACGTCTATGGGTAAGGAACCAGCATGTCACGCGCCTACAAAATAGCATTGATCCTGAAGAGCAAGAGCAGCCTGCCGGTGTACCGCGACCTGTCTCAACTGAGCGACCGCGAATTGGACGAGCAAGTACAGGCCATGATCCGGCGGATGCGGGTGGACGAAAGTCCGGTGATCGCCCGTATGGTCTTGCGTCAGCCTACCTTCAGCCTGAACTGAGGACGGCACCACCAGGATCGTGACGTCCATGGCAAGTTGGGCGGACTTCTATATTTGTCCGGTCAACCCCATGCCATGAGCGACCATCATTTCGAAGGCCACTTTCCGGAGGAAGCAGAACAGAACGAGATCGCCGGTCCGGTGCTGGTAGGTCTGATGACCCTGGCGGTGATCGTGCTGCTGATCTGGGCGCTGGGCTGATCGATCAGTCCTTGCGCAGGTCGCCCGCGCGGCCCAGGTATTCGTCCCGGCGCACGAGCATGAACCAGTTCTCGCCCAGTTCGAGATATCCGTGCTCGAAGCAGAACACATAGGTATTACCTGCCTTGGTGCGATGCGTGTTGGTATGGTACATGAAGCTGTAACCCTTCTCCAACAGCCGGTCGCGATGCACTTTGGTCTTGCCATCGGCCCCGGTGTTCAATTCGGATAGGACCCGGCGATTGCGTTTCAGGGCGTTCACCACGTTGCGCACATAATTGATCGGTGCGTTGTTCGCGTGATAGTGATAGAGGTTGCGGCAGGCGTCGGAGCAGAACCGTTTATCGGTACGGCCCGCGATCTTCTCCCCGCACTCCAAACAGACCTTCTCCGCAGCAGCTGGCATAGGCCGAAGGTAATCGCGACGTGGGAAACCATCGCACAAGGCCGTTGCGCATCCGGCCCCAGCGGCATGTGGCTCCTCCATCGGGTCACCTCCCCGCACGTGCGTTAACGGTCCTGTGCTGTCAACAGCCGGTTGTGAAGGCTCGGTCCGGGCCATCGGTGGTCCCCCAAGGACCTGCACCGGACCTTTGTGGGCCTTCCGCATAGGGCACAGGCACCAACCCAAGGAGACGCCGCAAGGAACAGCGGCAACCACGTATGCGCCCCATCCGCATCCTTGCCCAGCCCGATGACAGTACCTGCGGCCCCACTGCCCTGCATGCCGTGTATGCCTCGTTGGGGCTGGACCTTACTTTGGAGCAGGTCATCGAGGAGGTTCACTTTCTGGAGGACGGCGGCACCCTTGCCGTATTCCTTGGGACCCATGCGTTGAAACAGGGCCTCCATGCCCGGATACATACGTACAACCTGCGGGTGTTCGATCCCTCGTGGGAGGGGTTACCGCCCGAGCAACTGCGCAAACGCTTGCTGGCCCAGTTGAGGTACAAGGACGGCAAGAAGCTACATGCCTCCTGCCTGGCCTATTCCCGCTTCATCCAGGAAGGTGGGGAGATCCGTTTCGACGACCCCTCCCCTACGCTCCTCCAAGAGTACTTCGATCGGGGCCTGCCGGTGCTGGCCGGACTGAGCGCCACGTACCTGTACAAGAGCAGGCGCGAATACAGTGGCAGCCAAGGCGAGAGCATTTACGATGACCTACGTGGCAAACCCATGGGGCACTTCGTGGTGCTTTGCGGCATGGAGCGGAAGAACGTACTGGTGGCGGACCCCTACCAGGACAACCCGTACAGCAAGGACCTGTACTACCACGTGCATGTCGGAAGATTGATCAATGCGATCATGCTGGGCATCGTGACCTACGATGCGAACCTGCTGATCATTTCGAAGGACCCGCTATGAGGAAGATCATCGTTGTCCGGGAGCCCAAGGAATGGAACCTGGGTGTAAAGGGAGTGGAGGTCGTGAGTTCGAAGGACTATCTGACGAATCCGCATTTGGCGGCACAGCGGAATGTACGGGTGTTCAACCTGGCGCGCAGCTTCAGCTACCAGAGCCGGGGTTACTACGTGAGCCTGTTGGCCGAGGCACGGGGGCACAAGGTGATCCCCAGTGCCAAGACCATCCTCGACCTGAAGTCGCCCAGCATCGTGAAGGTGCTATCGCGCGACCTGGACGATGTGATCCAGAGCAGCCTGGCGCATAAGAACCGGCATGAATTCCTGTTCAGCATCTACTTCGGCCACAACGTGAACCGCAAGTACGACCGGCTAGCACATGAACTGTACAAGGTGTTCCAGGCCCCGCTGCTGCGTGCCCGTTTCGTACGCACCGAATCGGGCAAGTGGGAGCTGCGATCGGTACGCCCCATCCCCTACACGGACATTCCGGAGGAGCACCTGGGGCATGTGAAACGGTATGCGGCCGAATACTTCGCCAAGAAACGGTACGATGGTGCCCGATTGGATCGGAGCCGATACGATCTGGCCATCCTGATCAATCCGCAGGACAAAGCATCGCCCTCGAACAAACGAGCCACAGTGAAGTTCAGGCAGATCGCCGAACAGATGGGCTTCGAGGTGGGGATCCTGGGGCCCGACGACATCGATCGTATCGCCGAGTACGACGCCCTGCTGATCCGGGAGAACACGCATGTGAACGACCACACGTACCGCTTCGCACGCAAGGCACAGAGCGAGGGCCTGGCGGTGATCGATGCGCCGGACGCGATCCTGAAATGCAACAACAAGGTCTTCCTTGCCGAGGTGATGGAAGCGGCCGAGGTGCCCGCCCCACGCACCATGATCATCCACAGTGAGAACCGCGAGCAGGTGGCCACCCGATTCGGCCTACCCGTGGTGCTGAAGCTACCCGACAGCACCTTCAGCCGCGGGGTGGTGAAGGCGCGGACGGCCGAGGAACTGGAAGCGCACCTCGATGCGATCCTGGAGGAGAGCGACCTGGCCATCGCCCAGGAGTACATGCCGAGCGATTTCGACTGGCGCATCGGCATCCTGGACGGCAAACCGCTTTACGCCTGCAAGTACTTCATGGCACGCGGGCACTGGCAGATCTACAACTGGGGCAGCGATACCAAGAAGGGCCAGGAAGGCGACTTCGCCACGATCCCGGTGGAAGAGGCTCCGGCACGGATCGTGGAAGCCGCGCTGAAGGCCGTGCTGGCCATCGTGGGCGATCGGGGACTTTTCGGTGTGGATGTGAAGGAATTCGAGGGCAGACCGTACGTGATCGAGGTGAATGAATGCCCCAACATCGACAGCGGTGTGGAGGACGTGGTACTGGGCGATGACCTTTACCGCGCCATCATCGGATCATTGAAGACCTGCATCGAGGAGAAGCTCGGGATCGAACGAACAACAACGGCCATCAAGGCACCGAAACAGCGATGACAACGCAACAGAGGAAATACAAACTGTTCGAAGTGACGGGCATCGAGCTGGAGTACATGGTGGTGGACCGCGACACGTTGAAGGTGCTGCCCATCGTGGACAAGCTATTCGAGGACGTGACCGGAACGATCACCAGCGACGTGGAGCGGGGTGATGTGGAGTGGAGCAACGAACTGGTGAGCCATGTGGTGGAGTTGAAGACGGCGAAGCCCACCAGGAAGATCCCCTCCTTCCGCAGGAAGTTCGGCAAGGAGGTGAAGGTGATCAATGCCGTGCTCGCCAGGCGGAACGCCATGTTGCTGCCCTCGGCCGCGCACCCACTGATGGACCCGTTCACCGAAACGGTGATCTGGCCTCACGAATACAACGAGGTGTACGCGCTGTACAACCGCATCTTCGATTGCCGCGGCCATGGCTGGAGCAACCTGCAGAGCACCCACCTCAATCTCCCCTTCTCCAACGACGAGGAGTTCAGCAAGTTGCATGCGGCCATCCGACTACTGTTGCCCATCATCCCCGCGCTCAGCGCGAGTTCCCCGATCCTCGATGGCCAGGTGACCGGCTTCCTGGACAGTCGCATGGAAGCCTACCTGCACCACCAGGACAAGTTGCCCGAACTGATGGGCTCGTTGATCCCCGAAGCGGTCTTCTCGCAGGAGGATTATTACCGCACGATCTTCAGCCCCATCGCGCAGGCCATGGCGCCATACGACACGGAACGCGTGATGGACCACCATTTCGCGAA
>JADLAI010000020.1 GCA_020848295.1 Flavobacteriales bacterium | reverse complement strand
TTTGCATCAGCAGTCCATCCACCCCGCTCCTCCCCGCTCTTGGTGGATCCCCAGACGCAGGTGGCACCTGGAGCGGTCCAAGCCCGGTGAACGGTGGGTTGTTCGATCCGGCTACGATGTCCGCCGGCATTTACACCTATGCGGTAAGTGGGATCGCACCCTGTCCGGCTGCTTTCGCCACCGTTGAGGTGAACGTGGTGAACGAGCCGGATCCAGGTGGACCAGGTTTCCTCACCGCCTGCGCGACCGGCGATGTGGTGGACCTATTCACACGGATCGAAGGAACACCCGATGCCGGTGGGGTCTGGAGCGGACCGAGTGCGCTTACCGATGGCTCATTCAACCCTGCCATCCACACCGCCGGTGAGTACACGTATACGCTCAATGTCCCACCGCCATGCACGAGTGCAAGTACGACCGTGACCGTGGACGTGGTTCAACCACCCGATGCAGGCGCGGATGCGTCGGTCACCGTATGCGCATCTGGTACAGTCATGGATCTTTACGGCATCCTTGGTGGGGACCCCGACCCCGGTGGATCCTGGACCATCGATGGGTCGGTACCTGCGTCAGCCTCCTTCGATCCGACCGCGGACCTTCCGGGAACGTTCCAATACACCGTATTTGGAGAGATCCCCTGCCCGAATGATGTAGCATCGGTCACGGTTAACATCACCGAGGAGCCCTTCGCAGGCAACGACGCCATCCTTAACCTCTGCATTTCGGGTGATCCGGTGAACGTGTTCAACAGCCTGAGTGGGGCCGAAACGGGGGGTACATGGATCGCTCCGGGAGGCGGCCCTTTCAACGGCACTTTCGTGCCAGGGACGAGCCTGCCTGGTGAATACATCTACCAGGTCCTCGGAATGGCACCGTGCCCAAGTGATTCGGCCAGGGTCTCCATCACCCAATTGACCGACCCGAACGCGGGTGGAGATGCATCGATCACCCTCTGTAGCACCGGTCTTCCCTTGGACCTTTTCAGCCAGCTACAAGGCAACCCCGATCCCGGCGGGATCTGGTTGAACAGCAACCAGGTCGTCATCGGCGCGGCGTATGACCCATCCACCCAACCAACCGATGACCTGTATTATGTGCTCGCAGTACCGCCGCCATGTGTCAGCGATACCGCGCACCTCGAAGTGACCATCATCCAAGCATCCGATGCCGGCGAGGATACGACCACGACGATCTGCACGGCCAGTGGGGATCTCGACCTGTTCGCCACACTGGGTGGAGTACCGGATCCCGGTGGCAACTGGATCGGCCCCCAAGGTGCGACCGATGGCATCTTCTCGCCTGTGCAGGACCCAAGCGGCGCGTACACCTACACGATCTTAGCGACAACACCGTGCCCCACAGTCATGGCGACAGTGACGGTCGCGGTGGAGGCACCCCCGAATGCGGGTGTGGACGGAGGTGCAACACTCTGTCCCGATGCCGCACCGATCAACTTGTTCAGCCTTTTGGGGGGAACACCGGCATCCACAGGATCGTGGACCGACCCTGGTGGTTCCTTGACCAGCGGAACCTTCGACCCGGCGATGGACCAACCAGGCCTGTACACCTATACGGTCTTTGGCACACTGTGTCCGAACGATGTGGCCACTGCAAGCGTGGCGATCTGGTTCGTGCCATCGCCATACGCCGGCGAGGATGAGGTGACCTGCACATTGGACCATGAGTTGATGGCCATAGGAGATTGGGCGTATGGGGCTTGGACGGGACCACCGGGGAGCACTGTTGCGAGCCCCGCTTCCTCAACGACCCCGGTATCCGTGACAACAGGAGGTGCGTTCACATTCCACTGGAACTCGGTCACGGAAGAAGGCTGCACGAATGTGGATTCCGTGACCATCATCTTCACAAGACCCCTGGAGGGCATTGCCACCACGACCGATGCCATCTGCCACGACGCATGTGACGGCACTGCCCATGTCCTGGCGACCGGAGGCAACGGCGACCTCTCCTATACCTGGTCGGTTCCGTCCATCGGCGATACCGCGACAGCAACCGGCCTTTGCGCGGGGCAGTACACGGTGAATGTGGCAGACACCAACGCTTGCGCATTGAGCCTGCCCATGCTTATCGGTGAACCAGCTCCGTTGACGATCGATGGGATCAGCACAACCCCAGAAACCTGCCCAGGTAGTTGCGACGGGATCCTCGTGGTAGCGGATCCTGATGGTGTGTCGTACATCCTATCAGGAAATTCACAGACCGATCCGACATTCAACTCGCTTTGCCCCGGCATCCACACTGTAATGATGATCGATGCGAATGGCTGCACCGCAGAGATGGAAGGTCTTATCACCAGCCCTCCGCCAGTCATACCATCATTCACCTATTCCCCGGACACGATCCTTGCGAACGGGACGGAAGTCCACTTCGCCAACTTATCCTCGCCCAATGCCGTCACATTCAATTGGGTCTTCGGCGATGGGGATACAAGCCCGATCGAGCAACCGGTCCACAGTTATCCACAGGGACTTGGCGGTGTCTATGAGGTTTGTCTGGTAGCTACGGACCTGAATGGCTGCAGAGATACGGTCTGCGCTCCGCTGATCATCCATGACCTGTTGGCAGTTCACGTCCCCAATGCCTTCACCCCGAACGGCGATGGTGTCAACGATGTATTCCTGCCGGTCCTCAACGTACCCCGGGTGAAGGATTACCAATTCATGGTATTCAACCGTTGGGGCGAGCTGATCTTCGGTACGGAACGACCAGGAGAACCCTGGGACGGTGCATACCAGGGCGTGGTCTCCCAGGTCGATGTGTACGTGTGGCGGCTCACCTGCAAGGATGCATTGTCCGGCGACCTGATCGAAAAGGTCGGCCACGTTTCCATTGTCCGGTAATGGACCCTACTTTGTCGGACGGTCGGATCAAAGGATCTTCGTAGCCCCAACGCTCCGGGTATGACGCGCTTTATCCTGAACGATGTACTCATCGAGACACCAGCACACGAAGGCACGGTGCTTCTGGATGTGATACGCTACCACCAGCACCTGCCTGGGACCAAGGTCGGTTGCCGCGAGGGCGACTGTGGGGCATGCACGGTACTCGTAGGGGAAATGGAGGAAGGTCGCCTCGTGTACCGATCGATGACCTCCTGCCTGCTCGCGCTGGCGAACATCAGGGGGAAACATGTCGTCACGGTGGAAGGACTGAACATGGGCCACCTCTCACCGGTACAACAAGCACTGGTGGATGAAAATGGAACCCAATGTGGCTTCTGTACACCGGGCTTCGTGGTCTCCTTGAGCGGGTGCTGTCTTTCGCGGGAGATGGTGACGCCGGAACGGGCCATCCGTGCCGTCGATGGGAACATCTGCCGATGCACCGGATACAAATCCATCGAGCGCGCGGCCACATCCATAGCTCAACAACTCGCGACCAAGAACACCGGCGATCCAGTCACATGGTCGGTGGAGCACGGGTTCTTGCCGGCCTATTTCAAGACGATCCCGGACCGTCTGAAAGCGATCAGGAAGCAGCCAGGGCTGGAACATGATGGCTCCGTAGGGACCCTCCTGGGCGGTGGCACCGACCTGTATGTGCAGAAGCACGACAGCATGCATCATTCCGCCATTCGACCGTTGGGGCGATCGAACGAACTGAAAGGCATCCGGATCGCGTCCGAACAATGCGTGATCGGCGGTGGTTGCGTGGCCAACGACCTGCTTGCTTCAGAGGAACTGCACGCGAGGCTCCCTCAACTGGAGGAATATCTGCTGCTGATCTCATCCACACCAATCCGCAACATGGGCACAGTGGCCGGCAACCTCGTGAACGCCTCTCCCATCGGCGACCTCACTGTCCTTTTCCTGGCATTGGACAGCACGATCAGGCTTGCCAAGGCCCCGGACCGGCCCGAGCATGGAAGGAACCTGAAGCTACGCGACCTATACAAAGGCTACAAACTGCTCGACAAGGCACCGGACGAGATCGTCACCACCATCTCGTTCAACCTACCGGACAAGCAAACCCGCATCCATTTCGAGAAGGTGAGCAAACGCACGCACCTCGACATCGCCAGCGTGAACAGTGCGATCCGCCTGGAGATCTCCCGCGATGCCACGGGAAGCGATATGATACGCGAGGCCCATGTGAGCGCGGGTGGGGTGGCACCGGTGCCGAAGTACCTGACGAATACCTCTGCATTCCTCGTCGGCCGATCCGTTGACCTGGAGACGGTACGTGCCGCGTACCAAGTGATGGCAGAAGAGGTCACACCGATAAGCGATGCACGTGGCACAGCGGAATACAAGCGATTGTTGTTGCGACAACTCTTCTTCGCACACTTCATGCACTTGTTCCCGGAACGTTTCACCTTGAAACAACTGGTGGCATGAAGAACATCGACAGCGCGGGGCATGTGACCGGTCGGTCGCTGTATCTGGATGATATTCCGGAGCAGCAGGGCACACTTTACGCGGTGCCTTACGATGCACCGACCGCCCATGCGCACATCAAGAAGCTCGATGTCTCCAAGGCCACAGCATCCCCTGGAGTGGTCCGCATCCTCACCTACGAGGATGTGCCTGGTGAAAATCAGATCGGCGGGATCATTCCGGATGAACCGCTCTTTGCCGGACACGAGATCCACTTCTGGGGCATGCCGGTGGCGCTCATCATTGCCACTTCCGAGGACATCGCACGCCAAGCACGAAAGCTGATCACCATCGAGCTGGAAGAGCTTCCAGTGATCACCGATCCGCGGGAAGCGCGCGCAAAGAACGAGCTGATCATTCCGCCGCGCACCTTCAAACTGGGCGATACGAAAGCCGCTTGGTCGCAGTGTGTGCATGTGTTCCATGGCCGCGTGGACAACAACGGCCAGGAGCACCTGTACATCGAAACGCAAGGAGCCTACGCCTATCCCACCGAGCACGACAGCCTCCGTATCTCATCGAGCACGCAAGGCCCCACGGCGGTGCAGCGTACCATTGCGCGTGTACTCGGCATCCCCATGCACCGCGTGGAGGTGGACGTGACCCGTCTCGGCGGCGGTTTCGGGGGCAAAGAGGACCAAGCCTCCGCGTGGGCTGCACTCGTAGCGTTGGCGGCCTTCCTGCTGAAGAAACCGGTGAAGCTCAGTATGCACCGCATGGATGATATGCGCATGACCGGCAAGCGGCATCCATACAGCAGCGATTACAGGATCGGCTTCGACAAGGACCTGAGGATCCTTGCGTACGAGGCCACCTTCCACCAGAACGCCGGCGCCGCCGCTGACCTGTCGCCCGCAGTGATGGAGCGTACGCTCTTCCACGCCACCAATGCGTACCACATTCCGAACGTGGAGGTGACCGCCTACTGCTGCCGCACGCACCTACCGCCCAACACCGCGTTCCGGGGCTTCGGAGGGCCGCAGGGCATGTTCGTGATCGAGAGCGCCATCGCGCATGCCGCAGACGAACTCGGGGTTAGCGCCCGCGAACTTCAGCGACGCAACCTGATGCAGGAGGGCAGCGAGTTCAGCTACGGCCAAATTGCCGATCATGTACACGCCGAAGCTTGCTGGAACTTGACCGATCAGAAGTTCGACCTCGACAAACTGCAAGCTGAGGTCGATGCTTTCAATGCGCAACACGAGACACACAAGAAAGGCATGGCCATCATGCCGATCTGTTTCGGGATCTCGTTCACGAACACACCGATGAACCATGCGCGTGCGCTGGTGCACGTGTACCAGGACGGTAGCGTGGGCGTGAGCACCGGCGGCGTGGAGATGGGCCAGGGCCTCAATGCCAAAATGGTACAGGTCGCGGCGGCCGTGTTCTCCATCGATCCGTCACACGTGAAGATCGAAAGCACGAACACCACGCGTGTGGCGAACACCAGCCCGAGCGCGGCCAGTGCCACGGCCGATCTGAACGGCAAGGCCCTGGAGAACGGCTGCAACGCGATCCTCACGCGATTGAAGGAGAAGGCGTCTCGCATGTTGAAGAGCTCGCCGGATGCGATCACCATCGTGGATGAACGCGTGCTGAACAACGGGCGGCCCACTGATCTCGATTGGACGAAGCTGATCCATGCCGCGCACTGGGACCGCGTGAACCTGAGCGAGAGCGGCCACTACGCTACGCCGGACATCCATTTCGACAAGACGAAGGAGAAAGGCCATCCCTTCGCCTACCACGTCTATGGCACTGCGGCGGTGATGGTCACGGTGGACTGCATCCGTGGCACCTACGAGATCGATGCGGTGAAACTGGTACACGACTTCGGCAAGCGCATGAACGATGCGGTGGACATCGGCCAGATCGAAGGTGGGCTGGTGCAGGGCCTCGGCTGGATGACGCTGGAGGAGATCGTGTACAATGACAAGGGCAAACTGCTGAGCAACGCGCTGAGCACCTACAAGGTGCCGGACATCCACAGCGTACCGAAGGAGATCACGATCGAGGCGCTACCGACCGACGGCCATCCGCTGGCGATCCGACGCAGCAAGGCCGTGGGTGAGCCGCCGCTGATGTACGGTATCGGGGTATACTTCGCGATCCAGAACGCGATCAAAGCCTTCCGGCCGGATGCGCGTATGGTCTTCGATGCGCCGTACACGCCAGAGAAGGTGTTGATGAGCTTGTATGCGTGAGGGGACCCTCCCCAGGCAATAACTAAATGACAAACACGGATCATGCTGATCCACACTGGTAGCGGCGCCCCAGTCCACACTATCTTTGGACTATCATGGACATCCAGGCTCTCAAGCTCGAACTGGTCCAGCAACTGGTCTCCACCAACGATGTCACGGTGCTCGCCAAAGTGAAGCACCTGCTGGAACTTCTGCGCTCGAAAGCACCCGGCAGCAAGGATGAACATGAAGAAGAGTTGATCGCGGCAGCGAACATTTTCGGGCAGGCCGCATACGGCGAGGTTGAACCGGACATCAGCGGATTGGTGCTCAAAGAGTCGAATCCGAACTACGGGAAATGAAAGCAGGTGATGTGGTGCGCTGGACCTTCGTGCAGGGCGATGGCCAGCGAAAGATGCGTCCGGCCATCATCATCGGTTCGGTCCCACCGTTCAACGACTGGTTGGTCTGCGCCGTGAGCACGCAGTTGCAGCGTACGGTGAAGGATCTGGATATTCTGCTCGATGCGAAGCACCCGGATCTTGCACGCGCTGGTCTTCGCGAGCCCAGCCTCATCCGCGTGGCACAGCTCACCACCTTACCCGACAAGGTCATCCAAGGATCCATAGGTGAAATTTCGCCGGCCACGCTCCGAACGATCAAGGAGCGCTTACGTGATTGGCTGAGATGATGGTGTTTCTTCGGCCCACTTCAAGAACCCCAACGCAACAGCCTGGGCAAGCGATAAAGGCCTTCCACCCGGATCGCGCTTGCGCGCCGAAGCGCTTCAGCGGCGCGAAGGCGCGCATGGTCTTCGATACGCCGTACACGCCGGAGAAGGTGTTGATGAGCTTGTATGCGTGATTCTGCTTGCTCATAGTTACGTTCCTCACGCTATGTCCAAAGACTCCACAGTAACGATTCACGGAGGCGAATGGAAGCGCGCCGATATTGAGGATGAGATCACCTACTTCCGCGGAATTCAATGGCGTCGTGAGCCCTGGGTTCGGCGCGATGCTCTTGTTCAGCGTTCAGGCGGAACTTCGCTTTATGTCGGCCAGCGATATGACCCGGCGGACTTTGAGTTGGTTCGCGGCGGTTGGGATCACGATCACTGCGAGATCTGCTGGTGGTCTTTGACTGAAGGCGGTGACGAGGAGGACTCGACTGGCTACACCGATGGGCAGCGATGGATTTGCAGCGAGTGCTACCACCAGTTCATTGAGACCACAGCATAGAGACGCGTCCCGGCCTTGCGCGTGCTTCGCGTGAGGGATAGTAGCGGAAAGCCCGCAGCGAGGAACGAGCGAGGACTTGCAGCGGATAGCCCGACCCGAGGCTTTGCGAGGGGCACGCCCAAATGCATGGAACGCAGATGACACTGATCGAGCGGATCAACGCAGAGAATGCCAGCTCATTCCTCAGATCCGCGCTCATCAAAACCATCCGCGTCATCAGCGTGCCATCCTCCGCCCCTCGAGGATCTTCAAGAACGAGCGCGTGCGGATCTCCGCCAACGTGAGGCCGGTGGCCAGCGCTTCCTGCTCGCTGATGGCGCCACAGTTGAGGCCGCGCAGGAAGTAGTTGAGCAGGCCCTGACCGGTCGCGGCATCGTCGAAGACGTCACTGGTGAGCGTGGCGCGGGCGGCGCGTTCCACGAAGGCTTTGAGGCGCGCGGCGGCATCGTCGTAGCTCTCCAGGAAGAAGCTGTAGACCGCGGCGTAGCGCATGGGGAATTGCGCGGGATTGAGGTCCCAGCCCTGGTAGAGGCCCTTCCAGAGCGAGTGGCGCGTGTGGTCGAAGGCCTTTTTCCAATTGCGGTGTACCACGACCTTGTTCTCCGCGCGCTGCTTCGCCGTGAGCTTCGCGCCGCGGTGCGGGCCGATGGGCATGACGTTGGTGGCGCCATCGCTGAGCCAGATGCCGGTGGCGCCGAGCGAGACCTTCATCATCATGTGCGCGAAATCACACACGGCGTGGCCCATGTCCTGGTACTTCGCGGTGATGTTGTTGGCGGCGGTGTAGTCGTAGGTGCCGAAGGCTGTGGCGATCATGCGGCCTTTGCTGGCGAGCACAAAGCGGCGCAAAGGGGTGCTACCGTCCGCGCCGATCACGGCCTGTGTGGTCTCCACCATCATCTCCATCTTCAGTGCGCCCTTCGCGAGTTTGGTGTTCTCTTCGATCGCTTCGAATAGTTGCACCAGCGCGCTGACCTGCTCCGGGATGGTCACCTTCGGCAGCATCACCACGAAGTTGTCGGGCAGTTTACCGTTGGTGGCCTTGGCAAGCGTGGTGAGGAAGATGTCGAACGTGCGCGCGCCGCGTTCCTTCAGGTCTTCGGTGAAGGGCTTGATCCGGATGCCGATGAAGGGCGGCAGCGACTTCGCCTTCATACCCTTGGCCACTTCCAGTGCGGCCTGCACGGCGGTGGTATCCTCCTCTTCCCAACTGCGGTTGCCGAAACCGTCCTCGAAGTCGATGCGGAAATCCTCCAGCGCCTCGGTGCGCAGCTTGTGGATCACCTTGTTGTAGGTGGCGTAGGCGAGCCAGCCGGCGTCCGCTTTCGTCTTGCCGCTCGCGTTCGCGAAACGCTTGGCCAGCTTAGCGATGTCGGCGGGCTTCTTAGGCAGCTTCCGGTGGCCGGGCATCTCCAGCGCACGGGCGAACTCGGCGAAATCAGCGGCGTTGTCGAGCAGGGTATTCAGTGCGGCGTTGGCCATTCTCCGCGCGCTATCCGCACGAAAGAGATCGGCGCCACCATAGACGGTGTGTACAGGCTGCCGCTCAGGCCGGTCGCCGGGGTAGATGGCTTGGAACGCTTTGTTGGCCTTGCCGAGATCGGCGAGGATGCGGGACTTGTCCTTGGATGGAACGCTGAAGTTCATGTGCGGTGACTGAATGTGGCAGGTGAAATATGGGCTCCTTCTTGCCTTAGCTCCCGCGATACGTCGAGAACCCCCACGGGCTCAGCAGCAGAGGCACGTGGTAATGCCCATCATTGCCCAGTTCGAAGACCACTTCGATGTACGGGTAGAAGCTCTTGGTCCTGTGCTCACTGAAGTAAGCCGAGACATCGAAGCGCATGCGGTAGGTGCCTTCGGTCAACGTCACCTCTTTCGGCACGAAGTCCGGGATGCGCCCATCGGCGTTGGTGCTGCCCATGGCGAGGTCGTCCCAGGCACCGGCGGTCGCAGCGCGTTGCAGGGTGACACGGATGCCCCGCGCGGGGATACCCCGGGCGGTGTCGAGGATATGGGTGGAGATGGTGGTCATCAGCTCAATTCTTCACCACAGAGGCACAGCGGACACAGAGGAGATCACCCATATGCACCACCGTTCAGCTGCGGTTCATTCTTGCGTTTCTCTGTGGTCTCTGTGTCTCTGTGGTGAACTCAGACCAGAAGCTTCTTCAACCGGATCCGCGTGATCTTATTCTGCTCTTCCGCCGCCACCGCGATCTCGTGCTCGGGGTCGTTGTTCATGCGGGCTTCGAGCAGTGCGAGCATTTCCGATGCGCTTTTACCGGTGGCACAAACGATGAAGATGTGCCCGAACTTCTCCTCGTACGCTTTGTTGCCATTGGCGAGACGTTGGATCACGGATGTCTCGGCCCCCTCCACGCCCTTCTGCTCCCCGCCAGCCCAGCCTTTGGTGTTCGCGTACTTCTTCGCCAGACTCTCCACATCGCCGATGCGTGGGTGGCCTTCGAAGGCTTCCAGGTAGTCGTCCACATCGCATTCCTCCCAGACACGATCGCTGATCTCCAGCATCTCATCCAAATTCTCGAATGGACGATCGAACACCATGCGTTCCACCCAGCGTTGGGCGGCGCAGCACTGCGTGAACGCGGCGGTGGCGTCGGCTTCGGAAAGGCGGTTGAGAGCGTCGAGGGTCATGGGAGATAAATCTTCACCGCCAAGTCGCAAAGGACGCCAAGGTCTCGCCAAGTCATTTCAAAAGAACCGTTGCGCATTCATTGCGTTCTTGGCGCCTTGGCGGTGGATAATGTATTTCATGCGATGGTCCCCCACAGCCGCATCCGGCTCACGCCTCCGTCCGGGAAGATACTCAGGCGCACGTGCGTGACGGGTTCGGCGCAGCGCACTTCCCGCTCGTAGGGGTGCTCGTGGTCTGCCTGGAGCTTGGTGCGTTCGATGATGGTGCGCCACTTTGCGTTCGTCAGGTCATCGCTCTCACTGTTCGTTCCCTCCAGCGTGAAGGTATCCGGGTAATTGCCCTTGAAGTGGCCAGTGTCTATCAATGCCCTCCGGATGATGCCCTTGTGAGCCAGGCGCACGATCACCCAATCACGGTTGTTGGGCGTGCGATTGCGCTTCGTTTCCCAGCCGTCGCCCATGTGTACGCCGCGGCCTGGCATGAGCAGGTTATTCATGTGGCTGAAGAACATGTCGTTGCATTGGATGGCCAGCGCACCGTTCTGGGCAGCGGCCAGATCCACGACCTCATCGGCTTTCACACGGGACCAGTCGCGTTGCACTTCGCCGTAAACGCGCAACCGGGCCACGCCGCCATCGGGGTAGATGTGGAGTTTGACGTGGGTGAAGAGGTTGTCGGCGGATTGGTTGTTGGTTGTTGGTCGATCCTGTCGCACGGGCTCTCGCGTGCTTGTCTGCGCGACGGATGAACCGACAACCGACAACATGGCCTGCACGAAGTGATGAGAACCCGGGTTCAGAATGGTCCGTGGCAGCACCTCGACCCACGCGGCATTCTCCCAATCCCCATTCGGCGCATAACACGCCTCGATCGTACATGCCTGCGGCTGGTTTCCGAGGAAATGCGCGGTGTCCACATCGAAGCCCTTGATGGTGCCCGTAGCCGCGAGTTGGATCACCGCGATATCGTGGCCTTCCGAGCGCTTACGGCGGCTTTCCCAGCCATCCATCCACTTGCCGCGGTCGGTGTACTTGTCGGCGATGAAGATGGGTTTGCTGGGCTTGATCAGATTCTCCTTCTCGGCAAAGAAGTCATCGGTACACCAGAGCACCTTGGCACCGAATCGCTCAGCAGCAAGGTTGATGAGGTGGGTGAAGGCCGGCAACGGATCTTGTTCCTTCATTTTCAATAGGGGTGTCATTCTCACATTCGGTAGCTGATCGACCGACCAAGGTGGGCACCTACTGCTCCGGAGATCAATGTGCGTTCCACCACACCGTACAAATATGCCCCCAAATAGGGTGAAAGCTTGTGCCTGTGCTGAATGGTCCGAGGCTCCACTATCGCTGCAGCCTCTGGATCCCAGACCACCAGGTCCGCGTCAGATCCAGGTTGGATCCGGCCTTTAGCCTGCAGCCCAAGGAAGTCAGCCGGTGCTGCGCTCAATAGCCGCGCTACCTCTTCCAAGGAGAAGCCCCGCTCCTTCGCACCGGTCCAGAATGCGGGAAGTAAAAACTGTAACCCCGCAATGCCTCCCCATGCCTTCATGAAATTCCCGCTTGCGGTTTCTTTCATTTCCGGCGGAGCAGGGGAATGGTCCGTGGCCACAAAGTCCAGCGTGCCGTCCTTCAGTGCTTGCCATAGCAGTTCGTTGTTGGCCCGGGAGCGGATGGGCGGAGCGCACTTGAACTCCGTGGCGCCATCGAGGATCTCCTCCGCGCAGAACAGCAGGTAGTGCGGGCAGGTCTCGGCGGTGATGCGCACGCCTCGCTGCTTGGCATCACGGATCAGCGGCAGTGCTTCAGCGGCGGAAACATGCACGATGTGAACGTGGACATCGAACTCCGCGCCGAGGCGAATCATGAGGGCGATGGCGTCGGTTTCCCAATGGGCGGGACGGCTGGCGAGATAGGCCGCGTAGGAACGCTGATCGTTGTTGGTTGTCTGTTCCATCCGTCGCACATCCCCACGCGTGCTGGCCTGTGCGACAGGAGAACCAACAACCGACAACTGAGCTCCGCTCTCAAGCTCGCAGTGCACCAGCAGTTTCGCCCCATGCCTCCACAAGATCGGTAGTGCCCTCCGCAGATCAGCCTCGGTGACGTTCGGGAACTCGTTGATGCCGGAATGCGTGAGGAAGGCCTTGATGCCGAAGACGCCGGCATTCAGCAGATCCTCAAGGTCGTCGAAGTTCGTCGGGGTCACACCGCCGTAGAAGCCGCAGTGTACATGCAGCTTTCCCTTCGCGGCGTCGAGCTTGATGCGCAGCGCTTCGGCTGTGGTGGTCACGGGGCTTGCGTTCAGTGGCATCTCGATCAGCGTGGTGATGCCTCCGGCGGCAGCGGCCTTCGTCGCGGTCTCGAAACCTTCCCACGCCGTACGCCCTGGCTCGTTGATATGCACATGCGCATCAATGACACCGGGCATGATCACCTTGTCGCCGAAACTCTCGAAGTGAATGCCAGTGCATTCCACACGACCGGGCAGGACTTCCTGGATCTTGCCATCGGCGAGGGTGAGCGTGGCTTCCATCACACCTTGCGGAGTTACCACCCTTGTGCTATGAAGTGCTTGCACCATCTGCTGATTCATGATTTCTGATCGCTGATTCCACTCTACGAATCAGCAATCAGAGATCAGCTAATCAATTTTTGCTCCTTGCAATATCCACCGTTTCAACACCGTCCGTTCTTCATCCGTCATGCCGGTCTTGTTGCCTTGGGGCATCGTCTTGGTGCGCACGGCGCGGGTCATGATCTTGTCCGCCATGGCCACGATCTGTTCCGGGGTATCGTACATCACGCCGTTCGGGGCGGTGGTCCACTGATCATCGGTGGGGTTGGCGCTGTGGCATTGCACGCATCGGGCCTGGATCACGGCGTTGGCTTCCTCGAACGTGGCGGGGAGCGTACTGTCCATCGTGTCCTCGAAGGCGGGCGAGATCACAAAGCTCATCACCACCAGCGCAAGCACGCTTCCGACGAGCCACATCGGCTTGTTCTGGCCACGATCCAGCAGGTTCCAGTAATGTTTGATGCCCGCGCTGGCCACGATCATCACCAGGAGGATGATCCAATTCCCACTGTGGCCGAAGGTGCTGGGGAAGTGGTTGCTGATCATGATGAACACGACCGGCAGCGTGAAGTAGTTGTTGTGCAGCGAGCGTTGGCCGGCCTTCTTGCCCAGCGTCTCATCGAGCGGCTGGTCCGCCTTCGCGGCACGTACCAGTGCCTTCTGGCTTGGAATGATGGTGAAGAACACATTACCCGCCATGATCGTTCCGATAACGGCGCCAACGTGTATGAAGGCCGCGCGCCCACTTAGCAAATGCGTGAGTGCGTAGCAGATCGCCGCGAGGACGACCGTGCCCACCAACGCGAAACGACCTTGGTTGAGGATCAATTTCGAGCGGCACATGATATCGTAGATCACATAACCGATGATCAACGAACCAATGCCAATGGCGATCGCCGTTGGCGTGGAGATGTCCGCGACCGTGGGATCGACCATGAAGGCCTTCGCATCAGCGTAATAGACCAGGAAGAGCAGCGCGAAGCCACTGAGCCAGGTGAAGTAGGCCTCGTACTTGAACCAGTGCAGGTGGGTGGGGATCACCTTCGGTGCCACCTTGTACTTCTCCACGTAATAGAACCCACCTCCGTGGATGGCCCAGAGGTTACCAGCGAGTTCGTCGCGCAGGCCGTGCGTGCGGTTCAGGTTGTTCTCCAGGAAGATGAAGTAGAACGAGGCCCCGATCCACATGATGCCAGCGATGACATGGACCCAACGCACCAAGAGGTTGAGCCATTCCATCACGTAGCCGTACATGGGGGTACCAAGCACCGCGACGTACGTGAGATAGCCCAGTCCGAACAAGAGGAAGAAGAATTTGCACGCCTGCCTTGTGGCGGCGGCCGTGGAACGCGCCTGCTCCAGATCGAACCGAGTGGCTGGAGAAAGCCCATCCTCCAGGAGCGCAGTGCCAAGTGTATTGGCCAATCTCCTTGACCAAAGGAACAGCCCGCACAACAACGCACACAGCACCAGAACGAAAGGCAGCATGTCGTGGTGCCCCAACTTGGTCAGGAAGTCCAGTTCGGTCGGCATATAGCACGAAGATGCGCGTTTCCGTTCCTTCGCGGAAGGATGTGACCACTCCAAACCGCGAACAACCGGACCGTGAACAACCAACACATATTCTGGGCGGAGGCGCAAAAGCGGCTGCTTGCGGGCACCCCTATTGCCCTGCTCTGCGTGGTTGATAGTATCGGCAGTAGTCCCGGCCGGGCTGGATTCAAGATGTGCGTGCCCGCCGATAGCGACCTGTTCGGCTCCATCGGTGGGGGTATCATGGAGAAGAAGCTGGTGGACCTGGCGTGTACGCACCTTGATCATGTGCAGCATGCCACAGGGTCCTCTGCGAGAGTCCCGGTGGAGGTTTCCGAACGGATGCAGGAACGCTTTCCCTTCCTGAAAAGGCAGATCCACCGAGCCGAGCTTGGGCAGGACCGCTCCGGCATGATCTGTTCCGGCGAGCAGACCGTCGCCTTCTTCTTCCTACACGGCTGCGAGTCCATTCAACTGGTCGCGAACATCCTGGCCGCTTTCGATGAACGTGAACAGCCACTTGAACTGGAGTTCAGTTCGAAGGGCATCCGCATTATTCCGGCCGGTGAACGACGTGCGTTGGAAGACGACGAATGGTCTTACTACGAAACACTTCGCACACAGCCACGCATCGCCATCGTAGGAGCGGGCCATGTGTCCCTCGCACTTTCGCGTCAAATGGACCAGCTTGGCTTCCACGTCCTGGTCTTCGATGATCGCCAAGGCCTGAACACCTGGCACGCCAACACCTTCGCCCAAGAGCGGAAACTGGTGGACTACAATGAGATGGGACAGCACCTTCCCCCTGACCCGGACCTGTTCGTGGTGTTGGCTTCCGTCGGCTACCGCACGGATGACATCATCCTGCGCCAACTGATCCGGAACAAGTACAAATACCTCGGTATGCTTGGGAGCGTGGAGAAGGTCCGGGTGGTGTTCGATGGCATGCGAAAGGACGGTTTCACGGACGAGGAATTGGCGCGTGTCCACGCACCGATCGGCCTGCCCATCCACAGCCGCACACCGGAGGAGATCGCGGTGAGCATCGCAGCGGAGGTCGTCCGGGTGAAGAATGGCAGAGCTTGAAACGTAGGCCAATGAAGGCATCCTGAGGATATCACAAACTGTGACATCCTCCTGCTCACTTCTTGAAGCCGATCGGTCGTGATGGTTTCTTCTTGGCTATCTCCCGTACAAGGACCTTCGCCGTGAGGTCATCGATACGCTCCATCAGCTCCTCGGTTGTTCGGCTCAACTTCGCGTCCAAGCCACGTAGTTCGCGGCGCAATTCACGGTTATCCAACAACAGCGCCCGATACTGTGCAAAGGCGCGCATGATCTCTATGTTCATGGCGATGGCTCGATCGGTGTTGAGTACACTCGTTAGCATGGCCACACCCTACTCTGTGAACACCATCGGAGCCACTTTGCTGAAGCGCAGGGACACCAACCTCGGCGAGATCTCGAACAGCCGCTCAAACTCCTCCTTGGTCAGCTCGAACTTGAAGTCGGACGGGAATCGCTTCGGATTGCGCTTCACCTGTTGTTTCAGACTACGCGTGTCCGTTCCGTAGATCGCCGCAAGATCGGCATCAACCATCACCTTCACGCCGCGGATCTCGAAGATGAGGTTCTCGATGGCCCCTGCCGGTATGATGGCGAGTTCCGGCGCTTTGCGCTTCTTCTTCACCGTCTTCTTTGCGACCTTCCTTGCTACCATACGAACCAAGATAGCCGATGCTGAGGATATCACAGTTCGTGACATGCTCCATCCAACGCAAAAGCCCCGACCATGCCGGGGCTTTTGCTGATCGGTCCGGTATGTATCACACGTCCAGCTTCGCGTACACCGCGTTCTTCTCGATGAACTCGCGGCGCGGCGGCACCTCATCGCCCATAAGCATGCTGAAGATACGATCGGCCTCTGCACCGTTCTCGATGGTCACCTGGCGTAGCGTGCGCCGGTTGGGATCCATGGTGGTCTCCCAGAGCTGTTCGGCGTTCATCTCACCGAGACCCTTGTAGCGCTGCACGTTCACGCTGGCGTCCTTGTTCGCGCCCTTCATCCGCTCGATGGTGGCATCGCGCTCGGCCTCGTTCCAGCAGTACACCTGCTCCTTGCCCTTCTTCACCATGTACAACGGTGGCGTGGCGATGTAGAGATAACCCTGCTCGATCAGCGGCTGCATGTAGCGGAAGAAGAAGGTCATGATCAGCGTCTGGATGTGGCTGCCGTCCACGTCGGCATCGCACATGATCACGATCTTGTGGTAGCGCAGCTTGGTCATGTTCAGTGCCTTGCTGTCGTCCTCGGTACCGATATGTACCCCCAGGGCCGTGTAGATGTTGCGGATCTCCTCGTTGTCGAGGATCTTGTGCTGCATGGCCTTCTCCACGTTCAGGATCTTACCGCGCAGCGGAAGGATGGCCTGGAACTCGCGGTTGCGGCCCTGCTTGGCGGTGCCGCCTGCTGAGTCGCCCTCGACCATGAAGAGTTCACTGGCACCGGGATCCTTGCTTTGGCAATCGGCCAGTTTGCCAGGTAGTCCACCACCGGAGAAGGCGCCCTTTCGCTGCACCATCTCGCGGGCCTTCTTGGCAGCGTGGCGAGCGGTGGCGGCGAGGATCACCTTGTCCACGATCTGTTTGGCGTCCTTCGGGTGTTCTTCGAGGTAGTTCTCGAGCATCTCGGCCACGGCGATGTTCACCGCGCCGCTCACCTCGTTGTTGCCGAGTTTGGTCTTGGTCTGGCCCTCGAACTGCGGTTCGGCGACCTTCACGCTGATCACGGCGGTGAGGCCCTCTCGGAAATCATCACCGGCGATCTCGAATTTCAATTTCTGTGTGGCACCGCTGGCATCGGCATACTTCTTCAGCGTACGGGTAAGGCCCATGCGGAAACCGGCCAGGTGCGTGCCACCCTCGTGTGTGTTGATGTTGTTGACGTACGAGTGGATGTTCTCCGAGTACGAATCGTTGTACACCATGGCGATCTCCACGGGGATGCCTTGCTTCTCCCCTTCCATGTAGATCACGTCCTCCATGATGGGCACACGGGTGCCATCGAGGTATTTCACGAACTCCACAAGGCCTTTCTCGCTGAAATAGGTCTCGGTCACGAAGCTGCCGTCCTCGTTGGCGTGGCGCTCGTCGGTGAGTGTCAGCTTGATGCCCTTGTTCAGGTAAGCCAATTCACGCAGGCGCGCCGCCAGCGTGTCGAAGTTGTATTCGCTGACCTGGAAGACCGTGAGATCGGGTTGGAAGGTCACGATCGTGCCACGGTAATCCGTTGGTCCGACCTCCCGTACGGCATACAGGGGTTTTCCCGCGCTGTACTCCTGCTCATACTTCCTGCCGCCACGGTGTACTTCGGCACGCAGCAGACTGCTCAACGCGTTCACGCAGCTCACACCCACACCGTGCAGACCGCCGGAGACCTTGTAGCTGTCCTTGTCGAACTTGCCACCGGCGTGCAGCACGGTCATCACGACCTCGAGGGCACTGCGTCCTTCCTTGGCATGCATGTCCACGGGGATACCACGGCCATTGTCCTTCACCCGGATGCCGTTGGTGGGGGTGATGCTCACCTCGACCGTATCGCAATGGCCGGCGAGGGCTTCATCAATGGAGTTATCGACCACTTCGTACACGAGGTGGTGAAGGCCCTTCACTCCGATATCGCCGATATACATGGCCGGGCGTTTCCGCACCGCTTCGAGGCCCTCCAGCACCTGGATGCTATCGGCCGAATAGTTCGCCGCCGCTTTCTTCTTCTCGCTCATTTCAACTGCTGTCTCAGACATGGTCCAATTGGTTCGGAACCCTTTTCCATAAGGGTACGCGAAGATACCATCGAAGGGCCTGTTATTCAGGCCGTTTTCCCAACAGGAACGGGGCTTTTGTTAATAATTAACAGGGCGAAAAAGCTTGCATTTTCACCCGCGTACGTTATGCTTCGGACACCTCCTCCAACGCACGACCGGGCCGACCCGGACCCCGATCAGAACGAATACGTGGCCCCGCCCAGGAGCAGCCCTCGTTGTACCGGAAGGTGATACCAGCGTTCATACTTGCTGGCGCTCAGGTTGCTCATGTCCAGGAACACGCTGAGGCGCTTGGTATAGCGGTACTCCAACCCAAGATGCAGGTCCAGGAAGCCGTCCAGGTCCTTGGTCGTTGGTGGGATGGGCAGCGGCCTGGTGGGGTCGGAGGGATCGGCGTAGTAACCGGCCTTGCGGGCACCGAGGAACTGGGCCTCCAGCGAGGCGATCAGCTTGTTCTGGAGACTGTATGTGGCTCCAATGGCCAACTGATACGGGGGCAGGTTCCACGGTTCCGGTTCACCATCGGTGTCATACTGGGAGATGTCGATGCGGCCATGGAAACGAACAACCTCGTCCATACGGTAACTGATCTCGCCGCTCAGGTTGAATACACCGACCCGATCGTAGACCACGGCCATCTGATCCCCGAAGAAGCCGTTCGGGGCCGAAACGTAAAGCGGCTTATCCTCGGTGGCGCTGATGCTGGCACGCACATCAAAACCCACCCGGCTGCTGAAATTACCACGCAAACCACCGTACACATCGTAGAGCTGGCTGCTATTCTGCAGGGCGGGTCGCGCGATCAGCCAGGGGTTCTCCCGGGTCAGGCTGCGGAAGGAATTCCGGCGGCGTTCCCCTTCGATACCCAGGTAGGGCACCAGGATATCGTCGAACAGGCTATAGCTCGCAAAGGCCCGTGGGAAGAAATGGAAGGAGGTCTTGCCCTGGGCATCGATGTACAGGCAGGCCCCGATGCGCACGAAATACCGATCGCCTTGCCGGGTGATCGAGGGTGTGAGCCCGATGAGGGTCCCATTGGTGCGCTGATCGCCAAGGCTGGCACTACGAACCTCCCCGAAGAGGCCATTGCGCATCTCGCCTCGGTACGCGTTGTTGTCGATGAGGACACCCAGCCCCAAGCGATCACCTTGCTCGGCCTTGCTCAGGTCGGCGGTCAAGCGCATATTGGTCTCCTTGCTCCCACTGAGGTTGCTGTAGGCATGTACCTCCAGCCCTACATCATGGGCGATGAGGGTGCTGTCCTTGTACAGGCTACGGACCCGCGCAGCGAAACCGATATCGTTGTAGTACTGTTTCCGGGCATCCTCGGACACATCGACGGTGTTGGCGATCAGGGCTTCCACACTATCCGTGGCGTCGTAGCCGTAATGGCTCACCCGGCGACGATCGTACATCAGGCGCCCTCCGACCTCGTGGTTCCGCAGGAATTGGGTGTAGTACCCGTCCACGCTGTTGAAGCTGTACCGGCTCGGCCCTACATCCTTGATCCCGCCGGCACTGCTCATGTGCTTCACATGCAATCCCCAGGCATTATCCCTTGATCGTGCCTGGTCGAAGTACAATTCGCCGAGCGGTGTGGTGTACAGGCCGAAGCCGGCCTTCACAAAGCCCTTGTACAGTTTCTGTTGAGGCTGCACGACATTCAATCGCGCAGCGGTGAGGCTGTCCACCTTGGCCGGGATGCTGGCCTTGACCGGGATCACATCAAAGCTCACCGGTCGCTCCGGCAGGATGGTATCGATCGGCAAAGGACGCAGGTCCTTCTTTTGTGCATCGGCGAGGGTGGGGTTGAAGACCCCCTGGATCACATACTCTTCACCTTGGCCATGAGCAGCCATGGCACCGATCGAAACAGCCGTGAGCAGCAATGCTCGAATGGTCATCGCATTCATTCTTCGTCGGTATTGTCCGTACCAGGCATGGGGACGACCAGTTCTTCCCGCGGGGATGGCGTGATCCGTTGCACTTCACTGGCATTGATCGTGGCGAGGCGCGCGCTGGCCTGTGCCACCAGTTCGGGTTCGGTACAGTTATCGATCACCCCTTGCAGCGCCGCCTTGGCTTGGAAACGATCATCCAGTGCGACGTACGCATCGGCCAGCAGAATGAAGGACCTGGCCTTCCAGTACTCGTAGGAGGGATACTTCTTCACCAGGTCGAAGACCTCCTTCTCCGTATCGGTGTACTTCTGCTGCAGGTAGCGCACATAGGCCATGTGGTACTTGGCTTCCGCGCCCAACACATTGGTGCTGCCGGTGGCCACCGCCTTGTAGCGGGAGTAAGCCCCATCGAGGTCGTTACGGTCCAGCAGGTCCTTGGCCACGGCCAGGCCGGCCTCTGCTTTCAGGTCGGCTGTGGCATCACTATTGGCGACCACCTTGGCGGCTGCTTTCGCAGCGTCGGCGGTGCGGCCCAGTTCCGTCAGGCATCGCATCCGGCCCACTTGGGCGGCCAGGCGGTTCTGCGGGAAGCTGGCCAGTGGTTCAAGCCGTGTGAAATGATCCAATGCGCCTTCCCATCGCTTCTGGCGGTACTGGATATCGCTGGCACCGAACAAGGCGCTCTCCATGAACTGTGCCGCATCGGCCATCACCGTGGCCTCCAGATCCGGGAGTGCCTGATCGAAGCTACCGGCACGATACAGGCAGTCGCCCCGATAGAACCGTGCGTTCACCGCGAAGGCGCCTTTCGGGTATTTGTCGAGGTAATCGCCGAAGGCACCGATGGCCTGGGAGCACTTGCCATCGAGGTAGAGGGTCTCAGCACTTCGGTAATACTTCTCGTCCAGGTCCAGGGTGCTGGGGTCCACGAATCCGAGGGAGCGCACATACGCTTCGTATTCGGCCATGCGTCCTTGTTCCACATGGATATTCTCCAAGGCGGCCAGTGCTTCGCGCGAGCCATCCACCGTGGGGTACTTGCTCACCACCTCCTTTAATTGTGCGATGGCCAGGTCGATATGACCCCGTCTCTTCTGGATCTCGGCGGCCTGCAACATGCTCTTGCGTGCATGGGGGCTGTTGGCATGCTGCTTGATCACTTGATCATAATACCCGAATGCCGCATCGTCGTTGTCCAAGGCCACGTACGTTTCTCCCAGTTGGTACTTGGCATCGGCCGCATAGCGTGAATCGGGCTGGGCGCTCAGCAGATCCTTCAAGGTCGCGATCTTCTCGTTGAACTGTCGGTCAAGACCCTGGCAGACACCCTTCTGGTAGAGCGCATAGTCCCGGTCATCGGTCCCGGCCTTCACGGCATCGTCGTACCAACGCACGGCCTGGGCGTTCTCCTTGGTCACGAAATAACAGTCGCCCAGGCGCACCATGGCATCCGCACGTTGGGGGGTGGCCTTCTTCTCGGCGGCCACATAGCGCCGGAACGCCGTGGCCGCTTCGCCGTACTGCTTCATCTTGAAGTAGGTGTAGCCCATGCCATAGCCCGCTTGCTCATAGAGTTCCGTGGCATAGGAACCGGCGGAATTGCGCAGGTCGTCATACTTGCGCAGAGCAGCGCTGAGGTCCCCTTGGCCGTAGTAGGCTTCAGCCATCCAGAAGTGTGCCTTCGCATTCACCCCCTGGTCCACCGGGTACTTGAGGGCCTTTTCGAAGAACAATGCCGCATCCCGGTACATGCGCCCTTCGTACAATTCTACGCCGCGGTCGAAGGCGAGTTTCTGATACGCCTCTTTCAGGCGCAGGTCCTTGTCCTGGATCTCGTCAAGCGAAGCCAGCGCGGCCTCGTAGTTCTTGGTGCGCAGGTACACGTTCAGGAGGAACTCGTATGCTTCACTGCGGCGCGGTGTGTTGGGGTAGGTCTTCAGGTAATTGCGCAGGGCGTTGATCGCTTCGTGGTAGGGATCCAGGCTCAGGTCATAAGCGAGCTTGGCATAATTGAAGAGCGCATCCTCGGTCACTTTCGGATCCTTGCCGATGTCGTAAGCCTTCTTGAAGGCGGTGCGTGCGTAGTTCTTCTCGTTGAGCTTCAGGTAGCAATCGGCCATGTGGTAGGTGGCCAATTGGGCAAGGCTGTCGTTCGCGTTGGCCACGAGGTTGAATTGTTCCAACGCCTTCTTGGGATCACCGGCCTGGAGGTAGGTGTAGCCCAGGATGTAGCGGTCCTCGCGGGCCAGGCCGGTGCGCTGTGCACTCTTCTCCAGATAGGGCAAGGCTTCGACGTACTTGCCGGAGCGGTAGTTGGCCTCGCCCGCCAGCCGGTTCAGTTCCTTCTCGCGTTTCACGCCTTCAGGATCGGTCAACAAGGGCTGCACATAAGTCCCCAGCTCATCGTACTTCCCCTGCATGAACAACAGCTCGGCGATGTAGATGGGCACCACCTTACCGAAGGTCTCATCGTTCTGGAGCTTGCGGAACCCGGTGAGCGCCGACTCGTGGTCGCCACGTTCGTAATGGATGTGCGAGGCATAGTAGGTCGCGGGCACGGCGTAGGGGCCGGTTCCGTTCCT
>JADLAI010000019.1 GCA_020848295.1 Flavobacteriales bacterium | reverse complement strand
TTAGACATCCAATATCAGCCGATCTGCTTGCTCTTTTTCCGCATGCCTTCTCCGTGCCATGCGTTCCGTAGGCACCGCTACGCAACGCCCGTCACGGATCGCCCTACGAAAAAATAGCTGCGCATCTATGGCCGGAATTGAATGTCCAATTGGTATTATACCATCCACGCAGCATCAAGGCCGCGAACACGTTCACCTGATCGGGATCGGCGTTCCGGTCGTACGGCTGATGCCGGACAGGTCAGCATCCACCATTCCGTACATGCCCTTCATCGGTCCGGTGGTCCCATGCACGCCGGAAACAGGGAGATACGATCGCGTGACCAACTGATACGGTGGAGAAGAAACGGTCGCTCATGGGTGATAGGGTGCGGAAGTGCGAGTGCGATAACCCTTGCACCCTCTCACTGTCGCACCAGTCGCAAGGATCAATGTGGACAGGCCGAGATCCCGATCTTCATCACCGGCTCAATCACTGCTGACCGGCCCGTATCATTTCCACGCTTGAATGCAACGAGCACATGCGAATGGTGAACGGAGAATGGGAAGCGCGCGTGTTGCCATTCGCTGAGCACCAACCTTTGTTCCACAACGCGATCCCCGCCAGGGACGGAAGCGGCAGCTTGCCGATGGCCGGGCCTTGCGGCCGGTAGCAGCGAGGAGGCGACCGGAGGAAGCCCCCGGAGCGCATCGGCCGCAGGAACGGACGAGGCAACTACAGCGGACAGCCCGCAGGCGGCAACACCTCAATACTCGTCCGTGAAGCCGAACACCGGCTTGCGCTCGCGCCACTTGCCTTCGGTGAAGTCCGGAATGTCCTGCACCTGCCCGCCTTCGGCGATGCTCTTCTCGCTGAGCGGCGTGATGGCATACCAGGTGGCCAGGTCGTACACGTCCAGCGGGAAGGGCTGATCGCGCTTGATGCACTCGAAGAAGGTGTGCGCCATGAAGAAATCCATGCCGCCGTGGCCCGCCCCTTCGGCCATGTTGGCGTAGCGCTTCCAGAGCGGGTGGTCGTGCTGTTCCAGCCAGCTCTTGCTGTTGTCCCAACGGTGGTTGTGTGCCATCTTCTTCTCGAAGTACACCATGCCCTGGTCCGGATCGCCCCAACCGGTATCCTGCCAGAGGCCCTCGGTGCCCTGCACCCGAAAGCCCAGATTGTACGGGCGTTGTAGGGTGGTATCGTGCGTGAGCAGGATCGTCTGCCCATTGGCGGTCTGGATCTGCGTGTTCACGATGTCGCCGCACTTGAACACCACCTTGGCGTTGGGATGGTCCGGCCCACCCTTGGGGTGTTCCACGACGAACTTGTGCGCACCGCGGGCATTGCTGGCGATGGAGCTGAGCCGCGTAAGGCGGTTGCCGCGATTGATGTCCATCATCACCGCCACGGGGCCCAGGCCATGCGTGGGATAGAGCTCACCGTTGCGGTCCACGTAATGCTGCGTACGCCACTTGGCCTCGCTCCAGCCCTTGGGTCCGAACTCCACGCCATCGCCATAGCCATCCTCCTTGCCGCTGTTGAACATCACGTTCCGCAGGTCGTGCAGGTAGCCGCCCTGACCATGCACCACCTCGCCAAAGAGGCCCTGACGCACCATGTTCAGCACGGCCAGTACGTCGCGGCGGTAGCACACGTTCTCCAGCGCCATCACCGGTACGCCCGTACGTTCACTGGCCTGCACAATGTCCCAGCACTCCTGGATGTTCATGCCGCCGCACACCTCCATGCCCACGATCTTGCCGGCCTCCAGCGCGGCAACGCCTTGGGGCACGTGCCATTCCCACGGGGTACATATGAAGACCGCATCGATGTCGTCGCGTTTCAGCAGGTTCAGGTAGTCCTCATTGCCCTTACCATACACCACGGCCTCCTTTCGACCGCCGTTGCGCAGGGTCCTTTGGGAGCGCGCGATCATGAGCGGGTCCGGATCGGCAAGGGCGATCACGTCCACGTCCGGCCGCAACGTACATTCACGCAGGTGCTCCTGAGCACGAAGGCCGCAGCCGATCACACCCACGCGTACACGATCGAACTTCACTGGTGCCGCAGCACGCATGTATGCAGGCAGAAATGTCATACCCGCTGTCGCAAAGCCGATGGACTGAAGGAAGTGGCGCCGCGTGGTCATCGCTTGGGAATTATTCCGTGAAGTAAACCGTCCCGACCGGACCAGCGGATAAGAACCCAGCTCGAACATGGAACACCAACCGGTCCGCATGACCGGCGAGGTGAACTGTTCCTCTGATCAAAGAGACCCACCTATCCGGGTTCGCCATACCAGACCACATCCTACTAAGCCGGTTGTGAAGATCCGGTCTTTCGATCATCCTGGTCAGAATGAACCATGGGGTGCGAGAGACGTGACTCGCGCACCCTCGCACCTTGAACCCGAGACCGGCCGGTTCTTTCTCACCGCCTCAGTATCTTTCTCCCATGGCCATGCTCATCCTCCTTGCTGGCGGCAAAAGCACCCGCTTCGGACGGCCCAAACAATTGGAGCCCGTGGGGCCGCATGGTGAGGCTTTGTTGGACTTCACCCTTCGAGACGCGTTCACCGCCGGGTGTACCGGTGCGGTGATCGTGGTGAGGCCGGAACATGAAGTCGCTTTTACCGAGCGCTTTGCAAGCGATCACCGCGTGTGCTTCGTCGTGCAACGTGAAGCGTGCGGCACCGCCCACGCCGTGATGCTCGCGCTGGAACATGTGAAGGACACAGCGATCATCGCCAACGGCGACGACCATTATGGCAACGAAGCGATCAGGCAAGCCGTGCGCCATGCTGTTCAAGGCGAACCGCAGCAACACGCGCTGGTGGCCTTCGAACTGGCCAATACGCTCAGCCCCAGCGGCGGTGTGAACCGCGCCGTTTGCACGGTTGATGCCCAAGACTTGCTGCTTTCCACGGAGGAAGTGACCGGCCTGCATGTCGTGGATGATGGAAGTATCATCGGCACTGATGGGCGCGTTTGGCCGACCCATACCTTGGTGAGCATGAACCTCTGGGTACTACGCCCGGCGCTCTTTCCGATGTTCCGCACACGGTTCACCATGCATGCGGCAGCAAACGGCGAGTTCGGCCTGCCCAACGTGATCGCTGCGGCCATCGCACAGCAGCACCACTTCGCTGTACTGCGCACCACCGGTGAATGGTGCGGCCTCACCCACCCTGCCGATGCTGTCCTGGTGCGCCAGCAGATCGCCACACGCCCATGAGCACCCACGACCACGACCTGGTGCGAACGCTCTGCGATGCCTTCGGTATCCAGCCTGTGGAACACGACATCGTTCCTTATGGCAACGGACTCGTCAACAGAACCTTCCTACTGAAGGACCGCGTGGATGGCGATCACTGGATGCTGCAACAGGTGAACACCGCCGTGTTCAAACGACCCGAACTGATCGCCTTCAACAACTACCTCGCCGCGGAACACTTGCGCTCGCACCATCCGGGCTACCGCTTCATGCGAGGCCGTCGAACCGCCGACGGCAAGGACCTTTTCCAGCATCCGGATCCGGAACTGGGTGTTTGGCGCGTATTCCCCTACTTCACGAACACCGTCAGCTACGACCAGGCTGTCACGCCCGCGCAAGCCTTCACCGCCGCGCAACAGTTCGGTCGCCTTACCCGCAAGCTCGATGGTGTGTACGTCGGCGCCTTCCAGGTCATCATTCCCGGCTTCCACGACACCGCCGAGCGATTTTCCTTGTTCCAAGCGAGCATCGGTACCGCAACACCCGACCGCCGTGAACAAGCACACGGGTCCATCGACTTCTTCCTGTCACGCGCGCACATCGTGGAGGAGTTCAACGCGGCCATGGCCGATCCCGACGTGCGAACGCGGATCACCCACAACGACACCAAACTGAACAACGTGCTCTTCGACAAGGACAGCGGCGAGGCGGTGTGCGTGGTGGACCTCGATACCCTGATGCCCGGCAAGGCCATCTTCGACCTGGGCGACATGATCCGCACGTTCATCTCCACCGCATCCGAGGATGATCCCGATCCCGCGCATACCCGCATCGATGCCGACGTGTTCGAGCAGTTGGTGCGCGGCTGGAACAGCGAGATGGCGCCACTGCTCTCCAACAGCGAGAAGGCACTGCTGTACTGGAGCGGCCAGCTATTGATGTTCGAGCAGGGCATCCGCTTCCTCACCGACTTCCTGCAAGGCGACGTGTATTACCGCACCACACGCCCCGGCCATAACCTGGACCGGGCGATGAACCAGATGTTCCTGCTGAAGGCGTATGAGGAGCGAAGAGGTGAGTTGGAAAGCCGCTTGGTGTAGGCGCGAATGGGATCAGCGCTTCATCACACCACATACCTCGTCCGGCAAGGCCCCCCCCCCGTACCGTTCGGACAGCAGCCGACCATGAATACACAAATGGCCGAATAACCCGCGGATCGATGCGGCCCGGATGCCGGTGATCCTTTCCGAGACCGACAAGGAACGGTGGTCGGCCCCTATGCGCGACACGCCGGACATGAATGCCCTGATGCAACTCATCCGGCCCTACCCCACCGAGGCCATGATCGCATACCCCGCGGCCCCGCTCCTGGGCAAAGGAGGTTCTGGCAACAGCATCCGTGCCAGCACACCCTTCGCGTATCCCGGATCGCTCCTGGCCGACCCGCTGGCCTGATACCCGCCTACGCTCCTTGGCGGGCCGGATGGCGGAACGACCATGGTGGGTCGTCAAGAAAGTGCTACCTTCATCCTCGGTACAACAAGGCACCGATCCTTCCCGTTCCAATACGTACCGCCACCTACGGCGACCTTCCCTCCCCTCCATGACCCGGATCATCGTAGCCGATGCGTTGGATGTGGTGGCCGATGGCCTGCGGTACCGACTGGCGGATCGATCCGACCTGGAGATCGTTGCGCATGCAGCCACAGGTACGGAGTTGCTCGATCAACTCATGTACATCGAGGCCGATCTGATCCTGCTGGATGTTTCCCTACCCGGCAAGGACGGCATCGACACCATGCGCACCCTGCACCGGCGGTTCCCCGGTATCCGGGTGTTGGCCTATTCGGCGCTGGTGGCGATCGAATATGTGAACAGCATGTTGATCGAGGGGGCGGATGGCTACCTTGTGAAAGGAGGGGACAAGGAGGAGCTGATCGAGGCGATCCGAACGACCATGGCGGGCGGTTGCCACATCAGCCCGGCAGCGCGGGAGAGTGTTAGTAAGGGCTATGCATACTGCGATAAACGCATGGATGGAGAATACATCGGCCTGAGCCAACGTGAACGCGAAGTGATCGTTCTGATCGCACAGGAACGGACCAATGAGGAGATCGGGGAGATCATGCACATCAGCCCGGATACGGTGAAAACGCACCGGAAACGTGTGATGACGAAATTGAACGTGCGCACCTCTGCGGGCCTGGTGAAGTATGCACATGACCGCCGTTGGGTCTGACGATCCGCGAAATCCCTCTTTCTGGGTATTGTTCCCGCTTGATCGCGTGATGAGTTTTGTACCGTACAACAAAGCCTCATCGCCATGTTACCCTCCATGCCATCCCGCTTCGCATCGGCCACTTACGCTGCTTGCATCCTGGGCGGCACCACACTCGCCGATGACAGGGGCCTGATCGAGATCCGGGGACGCATCTTCCTGGACGACGGTATGATCAACGGCACTGTGCTCATCGTCGAGGTGAACGAAGCCGATTGTGTACCATTCGACCTTTCCCCCGACGGGCACTTCGCCGTATCGGTCCCCATCGACAGCAAAGCCACCATCCGTTTCGAAAAGGATGGCTACATGACCAAGGACGTGGTGATCGACACCCGCAATGCACTCCTCACGAAGGAGGCGGTGCGCAAGAACAAGCTGGTCCGATTCGATGTGGAACTGCATCCGGAACCGCAGCAGGACCGTATGTATGCCGGCCCGGTCGGGGCCATCACCTTTGTCCGTGGGACGGGTCTGATGCGTGTGAAATATGACCGCAACGTGACCCCCGTCCCAGCGACCTTGGCGCAACCAGCCGTTCCGGAGCAGGTTTCGCCCCCCCGCTGATCAGATGGATGTGGAGAGTGCGAATGTGCGCACGTGTTGATCGATGCTGGTCGGGGCGATCTCGCGCTTCATCAGGACCACGTCGCTCACCCGCTGTTGGATCCCACCGCCCTGATTGGCCAGCATGGCCCAAGCACTATTGAACTGGTCGATCTTCAAACCGGATGCGATGACCAGCCGGGGTTGTTCCACCACCTCCACGCCCAGTTTCTTGATCCGACGATTCGCGCGTACATGGTCCACCACGCGTTGCCGCAGTGCGGCGATCGTTCCCTTCTCACCCACTTCAATATGAATGCTCTTCTTATCCTCGGTGTGTGCGATGCCTCCGAAACCCAATGCGAAGGGCGGGAATCCATTGACCCCGCGCATGATCGCATCGCATAAGGGACCTTCGTACTCCGGAGGAAGTTCACTATTGAAGAGCACGATGCCCGGCATCTGATACGCCTCGTTGAAGCTGCCGATCCGTTCTCGCAACGCTTGTCGCCACTCCATGAGCCGTGCCGCCAGATGACTGGCCGGATCGATCACCAAGCGATACTGGCAGGTATAGACCAGCGTATCGAAGAGCGACAGGGCATCCACCGTGGCTTTACGTGCCATGGGGCAAAGGAACCTTCCCGGAAGGGTCCTGACGGATCGGCAAGTCCCGGATTTCAACCAAGGGATGGTCAACTGTGCCGGGATGGACCGGACGATCCTGTGGTGATACCATCCCGCAATGGAACATGGTCCAGCCTGCTTGCCTACTATCCGCATGGCTTCTCCAAGGGTGTCGTTCCGTAGACACCGCTACGCAACGACACCCTCGTATCGCCCTCCGAAGGATCAGCAGCGCATCAGTGGACGACCTTCCATCGCGAAATGGTATAAGCACGGACCAGTTGCCCCGCTCGACCTGACCCTCGTGAGCAGGAACGGGTGCCTATCACGGATCAAGCGCCATGACCCATGCTTCGGGGCGCGACCGTGCAGGGCTTCCAACAAGAAGAGGGCCGCCTCCACGAGACGGCCCTCTCCTATTCCAGCGGCCAGTTGTTCAATTGCAGCCCATGGTCCCAAAGCCGGGCACCACGCTGAAATCAGCATCCTCGTCGCCGTCCTCATCGAAGAAGCCAACTCCCTCGATCGCATAGTAGTTACCGTTGAAGCCGATGGAGCTGCCATCCACATTGAGCGCACCATCACGCGAGATGTAGATGCCACCTTCGTTCAGGAAGCTCACGACGAAGGAGAAACCGAATCCATCCAGGTCCTCCTCGTCCTGATCCAGGTCCTCGACCCAGTTCAGCACCTCGTAATCGGTATTCTCCAGTTCCTCTGCATAGACCAGATAGTAGGCGAATCCGTGGAAGTAGTCGAAGATGTCGTCCTCGCTCTCGTCGAAGTCACCGTTCATCAGCGCTTCGAAATCGCCCGCGATCCCGATCACACCGGCCACCTCGGAGATACCGGTGTTGAACAGGTCCATCCCAAGGCCTTCCTCATCCATGCTGAAGCAAACGGCGTACTGGATATCGAGGGAAGCACTACCCGCCACCACGGTGCCACCGCCACCACCAAGGCCCGTGCCCGGCTCGGTGAGCACCATGAGGCCCTCGCTCTCGGACCAGGTCCATTGGCCCCCGTTGCTGCTGGCGAAATTGATGCCGTTGGTGGGTGGGTCCACGAAGTTGAAGCTGCGGCTGCCATCATTCCCTTGGCGGAAAACGATGACCTTGTCCATACGGCGGTTGTACACACCGATGGCAGGCAGTTGCCTTGCCGCCTCCAGCAAGCGTTGTTGCTTGGCCGGGTCGGTGATCCGCTCCTGCTGGGTAGCAGGAGTGATATTGCCCTCCTTGCTGCACCCGGTGAGCAAGCCCATGCACAGCATGAGCATGCCCCCAAGGGTCAACAAGGAAGCATTCCGGAGATCAATGATCCTTTTCATACCTGCAAGGTATTGCGTAAAGGATCAGAATACCCAGCCCAGGCGCAGTTGACCGATCACATTGGGGCCGACCTGCAGGCTGGATTTGTTGTCCACGTTGGACTCGGAATCGGTGGCGCCCGTCACGTTCTCCCAGGATACGTTGTCGGTGAGGTCCTTGTGCATGGCCACGCCGAACCCGATCTCGGTACCGAGATAGAGCTTGCTCGCCATGTAGAAATCAAAACCGGCCACGGCGTTCAGACCGATATCGAGGCTGCCACCCTTGGTGATCTTGGCGCCGACAGCGTTGTTCAACACCTGCTGCTCCTCCCGCTTGTTCGTCATGCCATAACCGAGGTTGAGCACCCCACCGATGTACGGCGAAAGGCGGTCCGTGCCCGTGAAGTGCTTCTCGATACCAGGCTGGAGGTTGATGCTGAAATTGCCATCCGTGTCCTTCAATTCCACCAGGCTGTTGGCAGCATCCTCATCCTGGGTCACCTTGGAAGTATTGCCGTAGCCGAGGAAGATGCCGAGCCGGAAAGCGCTGGTCTCGCTGGAAAAGCTCCGGTACTTGATCCCGGCGATGCTCACCGGACTGCCGCCCAGGGGAGCGAAGTTCACTTCGAGGGTGTGCTCGCCTGCTGCGGGCTTGTTCTGGGCGCTCATCGTGCCGATGGTGGTGGCGCCGATGGCCGTAAGAAGAACTACTCGTTTCATTGGGTTGAGTTTGGTGTTCGCAAAGCTGACGGTGATCGAAACACATGGAAGACCGGTCGTCCATGGGTTATCCCAATGCCAATGTGCAGAACTCCGCTCCGATCACGGTGATCACCGTATTGTGGGGCCCTATGGGATCCGTTATGGAACCGGTCCCATGTCAAGGCCCTCCGCAGGTGTCCTTCGCCACGCTATCAGCTATCCACGGTGAACATCCAATGACATTCCACCATCTTCATCGGCCATAGGTGGCGGTAATCTTGCAGCCACATGTTGAGGCTGCTCCCCCTCAGTGTCCTTCCATTTCCTTGCCTGCTCTCCTTCTCCGTCGCGGTGGGGCAAACGGTGATCATACAGGAGGTCTCCAACGGGCCTGCGGGCAGCATGGAGTACGTGGAGTTATTGGTGGTGCCCGACACCCCTGCCGACCCATGCATTCCGGCGACCTGCCTGGACCTGCGGGGCTGGATGATCGACGACAACAATGGCTACCATGGATCCAACGGCGTGGCCCAGGGAGCCGCACGATTCTCCGACCACCTGCTCTGGAGCTGTGTGCCGGTGGGCACACTCATCACCATTTACAACGCCGAGGACCCCAACCCTGCCCTGCCACCGGATGATGTTGACCTGAGCGATGGTGATTGCAGCATCGTGATCCCAAGTTCGGACCCATCACTGCTCACCTATACCAACTCCACACCAGCACCAGTGCCTTGCGATGATCCCGGGGGCTGGGGGACGGACCCGACACCGAACTGGCAGAGCAACCTGGCCATGGCCAATTCCGGGGATTGTATGCGTGTATGCGACCCCGCAGGGTGCCTTGTCTTCGCATTCTGTTTCGGAAGTGCGGCCACGAATGCAACGGTCCACTTCCCCAGTAACGGTGGCGACCTCGTCTGGTACTTCAACGATGGAGACCCCACCGACGTGGCGAACTGGGTGCAGGGTTGTGCCGGGGACCTCGCCGCCTGTGGCGCTGATGACCAGAGCCCGGGGGGATCGAACAGCCCGGCCAACGCCTCGTGGATGGCCCTGTTCAACAACGGATGCGTTCCGCCTACACCCATCGCTCCCCTGGTCGTGACCGCCACCACCACGACGGCATGCGGATGCGATGCCGTAGCCACCGCAGCGGCCTCCGGGTCCACCGGGCCGTACACCTTCACTTGGTCCGACGCGACCTGGAACACCCTTGTACAGAACTCCAACACCGCGACAGGACTTTGTGCGGGCTCTTACCATGTGATCGCCACTTCCACCACCGGATGCAGCGATACCGCCACCGTGGTGGTCACGGGTGGTGGTATGCTGGACCCTGGCTCTGATGCCGTCGTGGACCTGTGCAGCGACGATGGACCGGTGGACCTTTTCACCCTGCTCGGTGGCACACCCGACCCCAGTGGGCAATGGAGCCCTGCACTCCCCGGAGGTTCGCTGTTCGATACCGCCGTTGATCCCCCAGGCGACTACACCTACTCGTTCCAGTCGGCGCCAGGTTGTCC
>JADLAI010000018.1 GCA_020848295.1 Flavobacteriales bacterium | reverse complement strand
GCCACGGCGCCGTGCGTATCCGATCAGTCCACGGTGACGGTAACGGAGAACGCCGCGCCGGACGCGGGCACCAACGGTACGCTCACTCTTTGTGAAACGGGCGCATCAGCGGCCTTGATCAACGCGCTTGGTGGCACACCGGACGCCGGCGGTGCCTGGAGCGGACCGAGCGCAGTGGTGGGCGGGAACTATGACCCGGCCACGATGAACCCCGGTGTGTACACGTACACGCTGACGGGAACAGCGCCATGCGCGAACGCAACAGCCACGGTGACGGTGGCGGAGACGGGTTCGCCGGATGCGGGCACGGATGGGACGATCACGGTGTGTGCGAATGGCACGGCAGTGGATCTGTTCGCACAACTGGGAGGCACACCGGATGCAGGTGGTACGTGGACCGGACCGAGCGCAGTGGTCGGTGGGAATTATGATCCGGCGACGATGACACCAGGGGTATACACCTACACATTGAACGCCACGGCGCCGTGCGCTGGAACAACGGCCACCGTCAGCGTGTCCGAGGATGTGTTGTTCAGCGCTGGTGACGACGCTTCCATACAACTGTGTGCGGGAGCGGATCCGGTCGATCTTTTCACTTCACTTGGTGCGAGTGCGGATGCAGGTGGTGCCTGGAATGGTCCTGGTGGTCCATTCGATGGCCTATTCGATCCAGGTTCCGATCCCGGCGGATCATATACCTACTCATTCCCACCAAGTACCTGCCCTGCAGATGCGGCTACTGTGCAGGTGACCGTGCAGGAAGGACCGGATGCTGGTGAGAACAACACCATGGTCATCTGTTCCGATCAAGCAGCATTCTCCTTGACCGATCAGCTGGGTGGAACACCGGATCTGACCGGAACATGGACGGGACCCGATGGTGCAGTGGTGGCGGATCTGTTCCTTCCAGCGACCGGACAAAATGGTGTGTATGTCCACGATGTTCCGAGCGATGGGACTTGCCCAGCGGATCAAGCCATGTTGACCATCAACGTGAACATGGCCCCGGTGGCTGGTAACAGCGGAAGCCTGGCCATTTGTGCCGCATCGGGACAAGCTTCATTGTTCGATGGGCTCTCGGGCACCTTGGATGCGGGTGGTACTTGGACGGGACCCACTGGCCAACCACATGGCACCGTGATCGACCCAGCCACGGATGTCTCTGGACTCTATACCTACACGGTCTCGGGTATCGCTCCCTGTAGCAATGCGGTTTCCACCGTGGCTGTTCTTATCGCACCCATTCCCGATGCCGGGGGTGACGCCACCACGACACAATGTTCCTCGGCGGCTGCTTTCGTCATGAACGTCTTCCTTTCCGGAACCCCGCAGGCCAATGGCATCTGGCGAGGACCCTCTGGCGATGTGGTCCCCGCGACCTTCACACCGGCTTCGAGCACCCCCGGTGTGTACACCTACACGGTCGAAGCCGTTGAGCCGTGTCCGGATGATGTGGCGCTGCTTACGATCGTTGTCACGGAAGCAGCGGATGCCGGTGGGAGTGCCAGCATCAGTGTGTGCGAGAACAGCGCTTCCACGATCGATCTGTTCAGTGAATTGGGTGGCACCCCGGATACCGGTGGTGCATGGGCGTTCGAGGATGGTGCTCCTTTCAGCGGTTCTTTCCAAGTGGGTGTGGACCCGGCAGGGACTTACTCATACACGGTCACCGGAACACCGCCTTGCGCCTCCGTCATGTCAACGGTCGTTGTGGATGTCGTCCCCATTCCGGTCGCTGGATTCCAGGTGGATGGTGCCGGTGCCTGCACGCCGGTCACCGTTACGTTGACCAGTGACCTGCAAGGCAGCGGCACCTGCTCGTGGCTGCTCTGGAATGGGGAGCAGATCGATGATTGCGCACCCATCACCCGCACGATCACCCAAGGTGGTACTTACGGGGTGACGCTCATCGTGGATGCGGGGAATGGCTGCGGGGTGGACACACTTGATGTACCGGATCTCTTCACCGTATATGATCAGCCCACAGCCGCCTTCACCCACATCCCTGAGGTGATCAATACCCTGGCACCGGAAGTACGCTTCCTCAACACCTCGACGAATGCGACCACGTTGCAGTGGGACATCAACGGCCTGCTCTCCACCGAGGAGAGCCCCTATCACGTCTTCCCGGCGGGTGTGAGCGCCGAGTACCTGGTCTGCCTGACGGCCTTTGCGTCGGAAATGTGCCGCGATTCCATCTGCGAGGTGATCGCTGTGGAGGATGGCCTTCTTGTCCATGTGCCCAATGCGTTCACCCCCGACGGAAGGGGCCCGAACGATGTCTTCCGCCCAGTGGTGATCGGTGTGGACCCCACGGTGTACCGCTTCTACATCTTCGATCGGTGGGGTCAGCCCATGTTCGAGACCAATGATCCGGCTGCCGGATGGGATGGGCGCTTCGCGGATGGCACCGAGGCCCCGATCGGGGTCTATGTATGGAAACTCGTGGCGCGGGATCGCATAACCACGAACCGGATCGAACGGATCGGCCACGTGACGCTCGTTCGCTGAGCCGCCTACGGTGCCCCATCTATCTTTGGCCGCCCCCACCGACCGTGAATACGCGACTCGTCATCATACCCACGTACAATGAGAAGGAGAACATCCAGGACATCCTGGACCATATCCTTCGCCTGAAGCCGGGTTTCGATGCCCTCGTGGTGGACGATGGCTCGCCCGACGGCACCGCCGAACTCGTGAAGGAACGGCAACGCGAACACCCGGAGCGGATCCATCTGCTGGAACGGTCGGGCAAACTCGGCTTGGGTACCGCTTATATCGCCGGTTTCAAATGGGCCATCGCCAGGGGATACGATTTCATTTTCGAGATGGACGCCGATTTCTCCCACGACCCCGATGACCTGGTGCGGCTGTACGAGGCATGCGCCAAGGAGGGGATCGGTATGAGCGTGGGTTCGCGCTATGTGAAAGGTGGGCAGGTAAAGGATTGGTCCTGGGACCGGATCCTGCTCAGCTTCACCGCATCACTATACGTACGCATGATCCTCTGGCTCGGTGTTCGGGACACCACGGCCGGGTTCGTCTGTTACAGGCAACACGTACTTGCGGCCCTTCCGCTCGACCAGGTGAAGTTCATCGGCTATGCCTTCCAGATCGAAATGAAATACCGGGTTCATGTCGCCGGTTTCCGCATCACCGAGGTGCCCATCACATTCGTGGATCGCGTAAAGGGAAAGAGCAAGATGAGCACGAGCATCTTCAAGGAGGCCTTCCTCGGTGTGTTACAAATGCGTGCGCGCATCCGCAGGCCATGAAAGGAACGCTCCTACGTGAGGCGTTCATCGTGAACGAAGGCAGGACCTGCACGGCCGATGTGCTGATCCGTGATGGAATGATCGAACACATCGCGGATGATGGCCTTGGACAGGTGAGCAATGTGGAGGAGATCGATCTGCAAGGCAATCTGTTGCTTCCGGGTGTGATCGATGATCAGGTCCACTTCCGGGAGCCCGGACTCATGCACAAGGAGGATATCGCACACGGTAGTGCAGCGGCTGCCGCAGGTGGGGTCACCAGTTTCATGGAAATGCCCAACACCGATCCGCAAACGCTGACACAGGCCTTGCTGGAGGAGAAGTATGCACTTGGTGAACGGCATTCCCATGTGAACCATTCGTTCTACATGGGCATCAGCAACGACAACCTTGAGGAGGCGTTGCGCACCGACCCGACCAGGGTATGTGGATTGAAGGCCTTCCTGGGCTCCAGCACCGGCAACATGCTCGTGGATGATCCCGGCACCCTGGATCGGCTTTTCCGGAAGGCGCACATGCTGCTCGCCGTCCACGCCGAGGATGAGGCCACGATCCGCCGCAACATGCAGCGCGCCGTGGAAAGATGGGGCCATGCGATCCCCATGGACCAGCATCCGGTGATCCGCGATGCGGAAGCCTGTTACATCAGCAGTAGCAATGCCGTTGCCCTGGCCAAAGCGCACGGCACCCGGCTGCACGTTCTGCACATCAGCACGGCCAGGGAGATCGACCTGTTCGAGCCGGGGCCGGTGGAAGGGAAACACATCACGGCCGAAGCCTGTGTACATCACCTCTGGTTCACCGAAGCCGACCATGCCACGAAGGGTTCCCTTTTGAAGTGGAACCCCGCCGTGAAGAGCGCCGCGGATCGTTCGGCCATCCGGCAGGCCGTGGTGGATGACCGGATCGATGTGTTGGCCACGGACCATGCACCGCATACGCTGGAGGAGAAAGCGCGGCCCTATGCCCAATGCCCATCGGGCGGCCCACTGGTGCAACACGCGTTGGTGGCCATGCTTGAGTTGCAGCGCCAGGATGTATTCACCCTGACACAGGTGGTCGAGAAGATGTGCCATGCGCCAGCCCGCCTGTTCCGTATCTCCAAGCGCGGTTTCATCCGAGAAGGGTATCATGCGGATCTCGTCCAAGTGGATCGGAATGCCCCCTGGACCGTTGATCGGTCCAACCTGTTCTCCAAGTGTGGATGGTCACCATTCGAGGGTCAACGGTTCCAGGACCGGGTGGTACGCACCTGGGTGAATGGTAACCTCGTTTTCGCCAATGGCAGGGTCATGCATGAAATACGTGGAGAACGCTTGCTCTTCGACCGATGAGACGGCTCCTGTTCATCGTGTTATTGGCCTCGGCCTGCACCAAGCCGGTGGAAACGGTACCAACGGATGTTCTTCCCAAGGATCGTTTCACCGAGGTGCTTTTGGAATGTTACCTCATTGAAGCGCGAGCGGACCAGGACCTTGCAAGTGGACGCAACAGTACCATGCCTCCAACACGCGGTCACTCGGATCTTTTCGAACGCATGGCCACATCGAAGGAGGAGTTCAGCCGATCGTTCACCTACTGGTCGGAGCGGCCTGCGGAGTTCAAGGAGATCCACGAACGGATCCTGATCGAGCTGGGAAGGCGAAAGGACGCCGTGGCACAATGAGGCTGAAACGCTTTACGCACCGAACCGTAGCAAGCACCCTACTTCATCCACGCCGGTCGGTCGGCCAGGAAGGCGGCGATATTCTCCACCGCATCCTGCGCGCTTCGAAAGCGATAGCCCAGTGTGTCCTCGACCTTTGATGCGCTGTACGTGCGTTCTGCGATCGCACTTTTCGCCGTGGCCCGTGTGATGAAGGGTCGTGAACGGGTGAGGAAGCTGCGTAGCGCTTCGATCCGCCAACCCGCTTCGAGCATCCATGGGCGCAGGCGACGTGTTGGTGGTTGTTCCCCGAATGCGGTAGCGAGCAGGGCGAATAAGCGTTCGTAGCTGATGTGCTCTCCGACCAACAGGTAGCGCTCTCCCACGGTACCCTTCCCGGTCAATGCGATCATGCAGGCCGCCACATCGCGGGCATCCACCACGGCGTTCGTGCCTGGAGGGTAGAAGGCGGTACCACGCTGCAGCCGTTCCACCAGGGCCATGGAGCTACGGCCGGCAAGACCGGGCCCGAGCACCACGCATGGGTTCACCATAACGGCCTCCAAGCCCTCCGCGATCCCGCGGTATACTTCCAGCTCAGCCGCATACTTGGACAAGGCATAGGTCGAGGTGTGTGCGGTCCTTGTCCATGGGGATCGTTCGGTACGTGCGATGCCCGCCGGCTCGCTACCGATGGCGGCGGTACTGCTCACATGGCACATCCGTTCCACCCCATGCTCCAAGGCCGTGTTCACCACGTTCGCCGTGCCGGTCACATTCACCCGGTGCATGGCGCGGGCATCACCCGGCACGAAGGATACGAGCGCCGCCGTGTGGTACACTGTGGTTACTTGCTGCATCGCAGCATGAAGCCCCTCCACATCGAGGATATCCGTTCCCACCCATTCGATCCTGGCCAGCAATTCATCAGCATCCGCATGGTAGTGCCGGAAGATGCGGTCCACGATCCGGTGGTCGCCACCAGGCCGATGCAGTGCGCGGACCGGCCCACGTTCGGCACACGCCAACAGCACGTGGGAACCCACGATACCCGTGGCGCCGGTGACCAGTTGCATGCGGCCAAGGTAGCCAGCGCGACCACACGCCCCGGCTATCTTTGCCCACCGCCGAAAGGCGTTCCCTTCTTCTGATGATACGTGACCTCCTGCATGAGCTGAAATGGCGCGGGATGCTGAACGACAGCACCCCTGGCCTGTACGAACACCTTCAAAAGGGTCCGGCGACCGGCTATATCGGCTTCGATCCCACGGCCGATTCGCTGCACGTGGGCCATCTGGTGCAGGTGATGACGCTGACCCACTTTCAGCGATGCGGCCACAAACCAGTGGCGTTGGTGGGGGGCGCCACGGGCATGGTGGGCGATCCCAGTGGCAAACGCTCGGAGCGCGACCTCCTGGACGAGGAAGCGCTGCGGCACAATCAAGCGTGTGTGCGTACCCAGTTGGAGCGCTTCCTCGATTTCAGCGGGACCGTGAACCCGGCCCGGATGGTGAACAACTACGATTGGTTCAAGGATATGGGCTTCCTACGGTTCATCCGCGAGGTGGGCAAGCACATCACCGTGAACTATATGATGGCAAAGGATAGTGTGAAGAGCCGCTTGGAGTCGGGTCTCTCCTTCACGGAATTCAGCTACCAGCTGGTACAGGGCTATGACTTCTACTGGCTCAACAAGCACATGGATTGTACCGTCCAGATGGGTGGAAGCGATCAGTGGGGCAATATCACCACCGGTACCGAATTGATCCGTCGCATGGGTGGGGGCGAGGCGTATGCCGTGACCACCCAGCTCCTTACCAAAGCCGACGGCACCAAGTTCGGGAAGAGCGAGGGCGGCAATGTGTGGCTCGATGCACACCGCACCTCCCCCTACAAGTTCTACCAGTTCTGGTTGAACAACAGCGATGCGGATGCAGCGAAGGCGGCGCGGATCTTCACCACTTGGGAGGAGGGTCGCACGGAGGACTTGGTCGCACAACATGCCCGGGCGCCCCATGAGCGGCGGCTCCAGAAGGAACTCGCCTGTTTCATCACCACCTTGGTGCATGGGGAGGGTGAGCTCAAAGCGGCCATCATGGCAAGCGACATCCTCTTCGGTGCCGCGTCCGAGGGCCTGCCTTCACTGAGCCGACAGCAATGGATCGATGCCTTCGATGGCGTACCACAGGCCGAAGTGCCGCGGACGGTGTTGGAAGCAGGCGCACCCATCCTGGAGCTGATGACGGACCACACCGGTTTCATGCCTTCTAAGGCCGAGGCGAAGCGTGCTTTGAAGGAGGGCAGTATCAGTGTGAACAAGTTGCGCGTGGATGATACGCGGTCCGTTGGGATGGCCGATGTGTACTCCGGCACTTTCGTCCTGCTGCAACGCGGAAAGAAGAACTACTTCCTGGTGAAAGTGGTCTGATGGACCGCCGTTGGGACTACGATCCGAGCAGCAGATTGCATCCGCGCAGATCGCTGTGGTCAAAACGCCCAAGTACCTCGAAGGTACCGTCCTGATGCTGCCTGCCCAGGTCCTGGGTGGCAATGAACGGGCAACTCGCGATGTTCGCCAGGTCGATCACATCGATGCCGCCGGTGCGTCCAGCACGTTGCCTACTGAAAGGGTCGTTCACCTCCCGGATCATCACGCGCATCCAAGGTGGACAACGGTACAGGCCATCCCTGGTGGACCAGGCCTGGCTCAGCAGTTCGGTCATGCCGTACTCACTGTGTACGGCCGGTAAACCGAAAGCGTCCATGAGGATCCGATGAAGCTCGGAACGCACGAGTTCCTTCCGCCGGCCCTTCATTCCTCCGGTCTCCATGATCACCAGGTCCGGAAGTGGCTGTGGGTGGCGTTCGGCGAGGTCCAGCAGGGCGAAGGTCACACCGATCAAGAGGGTTTTCCTGCCTTGATCCGCTGAGGACCGAAGGCGGTCGGCCAACTGATCGTACCGATGGAGAAAGGTGCCGCTCAAGGGATCCCCGGTCGCCTTGATCAGCCGATGTGCCATGTGGACCAGCGAACTGCCTTCGCGTTCGAGGTAGGAGGGGAGAAGGGCCAGGATGCGCCACCCCTTCGGGTCGCCGTACACCCGGGCGAATGAGGTCAGGAAGGAACGTTCGTACAATGCGGGCCAGGGGACCGGATGGGTGCTCGTCTCCGGCCCGGTGGTGCCGCTGCTGGTGAAACGGATCACCGGATCCAGGCCCTCCAAGAGCACCGTGTGGTTCTTGAAAGCGCTGATGGGCAGGAAGGGGATGTCGTTCACGCTCCGCACCGCATCGGGATCGACCTGCAAGGCGTTCAGGAATCCACGGTACACCGGGTTCTTTTCCGCATGCAGGCGGAACAGATCGAGCGCCAGCGCGTTGAAGCCTGGCGTATCAAGCCCTACGAAAGGGCGCTCCAGCAGGTTTGTTGGGATATGATCCGGGATCAGGGCCATCTGCGGAATACCGATCTAACTTTGGGGGGGCATGAACAAGATGGACCGAACGGTGGTAAAAGTAGCGGGGTCGTTGTTGCTGGTGGCCGTGTTGTTGAGCGGTTGCTTGAAGTCCGAGGAGTTCCCGGATACCCCGGCGATCGCGTTCAAGTCCTTTACCTTCTTCGGCGATTCCGCCTCGTTGGTGGTCTCCTTCACGGATGGGGATGGGGATGTGGGACTGGATGCGGCCGACATCGCGCCGCCGTTCGACACTTCCTCCGTGTACTACTACAACCTTTTCCTGCGTTACAGCGAGAAGGTGAACAACGTATGGCATAACGTCCAGTTCCAGGATTCGATCTTCTATCGGATCCCGCGTATCACACCTACCGGCCAGAACAAGGCGCTCGAAGGGGAGATCGCCGTTGCCATTGATCCCTTCCCGCTCTTCATCACCGGCAATTCCGATACGGTGCGTTATAGCATCGAAATGGTGGACCGGGCATTGAACCGGAGCAACCGGGTCTTCACCAACGAGATCATCGTGCCATAGACCCTGTCCAGAAGCGCGCTCCAGGAACCGTCGGAGCGACCCGTAGGGATGCGGGCTAATTTTGTTGCCATTGGCACATTGCGACGATGCGCACACTTACACCACGACAAGTCGCGTTGATCGCTGCAGCGGTCGTGATGGTCGCTGCAGGGGCGTTCCTGTTGGTCGCCGACCGGTCCGGTAGGTTGGTCTTCGATCAGGTGTGGCATGTGCTTTTCCTGCTGTTCCTATTCGGCGCGGTCTACGGTGTGGTCGCATTCGGTATCGGTCGCTTCGTACATGCCCGTCTGAAACTGCTCTATCGCAGCATCCATGATGTCACCCGACCAAGAACCGGCAGCCAACGGATCGATCAGGGCGGCGATGTCCTGGGCCGGGCGGAGAAGGAGGTATCCGCCTGGGCCACCGAACGTAGTGAGGAGATACAGGCGCTGCGCGAGCGTGAGGTCTTCCGGCGGGAATTCATCGGCAACTTGGCGCACGAGCTGAAGACGCCGATCTTCAACATCCAGGGCTACATCTTCACCTTGCTTGAAGGTGGCCTGGAGGACCAGAAGGTGAACCGGGACTTCCTTCAACGCGCCTCCAATGGTGTGGATCGCTTGATGCGGATCGTGGAGGATCTGGATCTGATCACGAAGCTGGAGAGCGGCGTGCTGGACATGCGCATGGCGCCCGTGGATCTGGCCGACCTGGTGCGCGAGGTGATCGAGAACATGGAGATCCAAGCCAGGGAGCGTGGTGTACGGCTGTTGAATGAATTACGTCCTGGCACCATGGTCCTGGCCGATCGCAACCGGATGACCCAGGTCTTCACCAACCTTTTCGGCAATGCGATCAGTTATGGCCGGAACGGCGGATCCTGCAAGGTGCAGGGTTATGCGATGGAGGATCGTTTCGTGGTGGAGGTGACCGATGATGGCATCGGGATCAGCGCAGCACACCTGCCGCGGTTGTTCGAGCGATTCTACCGGGTGGGCCGGAGCCGGGCACGCAATGAGGGCGGTTCCGGTCTTGGGCTGGCGATCGTGAAGCACATCATCGACGTGCATGGCGGATCGATCACGGTGAAGAGCATGGAGGGAGAGGGGTCCACCTTCGTTCTCACGCTCGGCCTTGCGAATTGAGGACCCCTGAGTCTGCTGGGGGGTCTCTTCAAACTCGTCCTCCGGTCTTTTTCCGCCCAAACTTCGCTGTTGAATGACCCCATGGATACCGCTATGCGATGATCTTCCGACTGCGCCGGATCGAAAGGATCGCCTTGGGATCCTTCGTTCAAGGGATCCCCAACAGATCTAACGGATCGCCTCCTCATACAGCACCACCTCCTTCTCGTTGTTGATGCTGATCCGCGGGATCTCGTCGAAGATCGTGACCTTGCCCGTGACACAGACCTTCTTGTTCAACAGCCAGGTCTCCGGATCATAACTGAAGTTGATCCCGTTGTTCCGCCAGATGGTGGCGTAGAAATCCTCGTGCGGACTCTTCGTATCGAAGTTCAGGTAGATCGCTTTCGCTTTGGCCGTGGTGCGCGAACTCACTACGGTCCCACAGATCGTCACGGTCTTCCCAATGTGGTACTTGGCCTGGGTGCTGTTGAACATCCCCTTGGGTAATGGTGCGGGTATGGGCGGCACCTCTCCGGCCAGCGGATCCCCATCGGGGTACCAGATCCTGGTGTCGGACATCCGTTCGATCCGATCCTCGATGGCATCATCCAACGCGGGGAAGAAGTCCAGTCCGCTCAAGGCCTCCACACTGTCCACGGTCACCGCATAGCTGATCGGCGGACCATCCATCCTGGCGTTGCGCATCACGAAGCCGATCGCCTTGGGGTCGTCCCCATCCAGGTCGGCGATCACCTTCCAGAAATACTCCGGAATGCTCACTTCGTTCTTCCGATCGGCCTTCTGTAGGGTCGGAAGCCCATCGCGCAGCACCGGCCCTGTCACCACGAACACCCGTCGCTTGCTCTGGTCCACGTAGCGGCGTCCCCAGCTTTCCAGATCGGCCCAGGTGCCCCGGTTCAGATCGGCAACCTGCGGGCTCACATTGGAATAGAGGTAGGTCCCTTTCAACGCTTCGTAGTTCCAGCGCATATCGGCACTGGGTACCAGATGCCCCCGGTCGTACCCGCTGTTCCAATAGTCTGCGGTCACGGCGGTGCCGGTCCTCACCAGTGGATCGGGAAGGAAGGAGTCGATACGCGCCAGGTTCCCCTCGATCAGATCGGGGCTGGCGATGTGTGCGGTCCACTTGGCCTGCTCGTGTTTCTCATCATACACGAGCATGTGTCCCACATGTACCACCAATTCATCGTTGGGACCCAGCTTCGGTAGTCCGATCCGCTGTAGGTCCCGGCGGATGATGGCCAGCTTCACGGAATCGACACGGGCGGTAAGTGCAGTGACCTGCTGTGCGATGATCCGGCGTTGGTCCTCCAGACCACGCAACCGATCTTCAAGGTCCGTTTGGGCGAATGAACCGATCGCGATAAGACCGGACGTAAGGAGGGGAAGTAGGCGTAGGGCGATCATCACCGGTAAATGTAGCGGACCTCACCCGAGCATGGCCCCCAGATCATCCAATGCCCGGTCCAAATGTGTTGATCCCGCCCATGGTCCGGAATGCGGCAGAGCCTGCCCGATCGCCATTGCGGCGGCGAGATCGATACGCTGCTGCGACTGCACCAGGTGACCCCCGATGCCGGCGTGCAGCTCCCCGAGGTATTCCTGTTCGGGCTGGCCGGGCGTAGGGATCAGCAGCGCGTTCCGGCCCAGGGCGGCGAGGTCCATCAAGGTGGTGTAGCCGCTCCGCGACACGATCAGTTCAGCGGATAGCAGGGCCTGTGCGAGCTGATCACCCGGTAGGTGTGCGAGCCGATGGATGTTGCCGATCAACTCTGCCCTTGTCTCGACAGGAAGGCCGCACACCAATAGGTGAGGCCCTGCGATCCGCTGGAGCTGGTCGGTCAGGATCGCCTCCAGCTGCGTGCGATGTGGTTCGGGCCCACTGATCACCGCGACGATCCGGTAGGTTGGTCCCGTGGTCGTGCTGTTGCGGGAAAAACGGGACACCGTACCGATGTAACGTGCGTTCCGGGGCAGGGGCTGGCCATGCGAAAGCGCACCGGCCCATCCGGGCGCATCCGGCTCGTCCATGATCCAACACCGGTGGAACCGGGCGATCATCCGCAGGTTCAGGTACCGCAAGGCACCTTGTGCGAATGGGACCCGGGGGAAGACCTGGTGCGTGATCAGTACGCTGGGTAGATCCGACGTACGTACGCCGAATCGTTGATCGCTGATCACGGCATCGAACCGTAGGTCATGGCGGATCCGTTCGAACAGGCGATGCTCTTGCCTGATGCTGTGCAGTAGGCGTGGGAATTGCCGGGCCATGCTCCATAGTTGATCCGTACCGTGCGCATACCGGATGCCCGCACCGGGGAGGCGCACATGCTCCAACCCAGGGAATTCCGCACGTAACAAGGCCAACGGACCGCGATCGGCGCCGATCACCGGAATGGCGCCACGATCGACCAGCCGCCGGATGATCGGGACACAACGCGCACCATGTCCCAGCCCCCAATCGAGGGGGGCCACCAGGATGCGTTTGCCATTGAGCATCGGCCAAAGGTCGGACCCACATGGGAACCGCGGATGGATCCATCCGGCGCTGCCACACCACAATGCCCGCATGGTATCGAACGGCGGAGGTCCTTGTCCCCCCTATTTTCGCGGCCCCATGGGCAAGAACAAGCTCAGCCGATTCGCCGAGAACCGCACGTTCGACCACGTGTTGCAGCCCACTTTCACGGAACTCCGGACCGACGGCCTCCCGCTCAAGGGGCGTTGGAATGTCGAATTCTTCAAGCGCGATGCACCCATCGTCCTGGAACTCGGTTGCGGAGGTGGAGAGTACACCGTGGGCCTCGCGCAACTGCGACCGGAGAAGAACTACATCGGCATCGACATCAAAGGGGCACGGATCTGGCGTGGCGCAAGAACGGCCAAGGAGCTCGGACTGGCCAATGTGGCTTTCCTGCGCACCCATGTGGATCATATCCTAAGTTGCTTCGGTCCCCAGGAGGTCAGTGAGATCTGGCTCACGTTCAGCGACCCACAGATCGGCAAGGCCCGCAAACGGCTCACCAGCCCGCTTTTCCTGGCGCGGTACAAAGAGATCCTGAAGCCCAACGGTGTGATCCACCTGAAGACCGACAGCCCATTGTTGTATGAATACACGTTGGAGCGGATCGCGGAGAATGAACTGCCGATCCTGGAATGCAGTGCGGAGGTGTACGCCGAACTCGTTCCGCGCGTATCACCGGAGGAACAGGCGGTGCTCAACATCCGGACCTACTATGAACGCATGTGGCTGGAGGAAGGACGGACCATCCACTACGTGCGGTTCGGGATCCATTGAACCATGGCGAAGCGTACACTTGTTGGGGATGCTGTCCAAGAGCGCGACTTCTTCGCCGATGTGATGGAGGTGGTGCGGAGGATCCCAAGGGGCCGCGTAACGAGTTATGGCGCCATCGCAAAATACCTTGGCGCGGCACGGAGCGCGCGGATCGTGGGCTATTGCATGAACAAGGCGCATACGGTACGTCCCAAGGTGCCGGCGCATCGGGTGGTCAACCGCATCGGCATGCTCAGTGGGAAGCACCACTTCGGATCGCCCACGGCCATGGAAGACCTGCTGAGGAAGGAAGGGATGCGGGTGAAGAACGATCAGGTGGTGGGGTTCGAGAAGCGATTCTGGGATCCAATGGTGGAACTCGAACTGTGACCGATGCCCGTATCGGGTCGTACTTGGGCGTTCACTGCGGAGGTGGTGGTGAATGTCCCGCCTGGGCTATCGGACCAGTTGGAGTGAAAGAGCGCAATGGTGCAAGGACCGCGGACCTCACCCGATGACACTTGCACACGCCAGCCGAGGAAAAGCACTGCTCCTTGTTGCTACCTCGGGATGCGGCGCCCCGGACGTGGGTCGCATGGATAGGGCTACCTTTGTGCCCATCATGGCCATTACCGAAGAAGCGATCCTTGGTGCGCTTTCCCGGGTCATCGAACCCGACCTGAAGAAGGACATCGTTGAACTTGATCTGGTGCGCGACGTGACCGTGGATGAGAACACGGTGCATGTGCATGTGGAGGTGAGCAATCCCGCACTGCACAGCCGCAAACGCATGGAGGAGGCCGTGGTCTTCAACCTGCAACAGGCCCTTGGAAAAAGTGTGACCATCCGGGTGAACGTGACGCCCTTGAGCGGGGAACGTGGCAACCTGCGCAAGGTGCTGCCGCACGTGAAGCATATCGTCGCGGTGGCCAGTGGGAAGGGCGGCGTGGGCAAGAGCACCATCACCGCCAACCTCGCGGTGGGTCTCGCCCGCATGGGTTGGAAGGTGGGCCTGGTCGACGCCGATGTGCATGGCCCCAGCATGCCCATGATGTTCGATGCCATGCACGAACGCCCAACAACGATCGAGAAGGATGGCAAACGCTGGATCGTGCCCGTGGAGAGCCATGGCGTGAAATTGCTCAGCATCGGTTTCTTCGCCGATCCCTCACAAGCCATCGCCTGGCGCGGACCCATGGCCAGCAAGGCCCTTGAGCAACTCTTCAAGGATGCCGACTGGGGAGAGTTGGACATCATGCTGGTGGACCTACCGCCCGGCACCAGCGACATCCACTTGAGCCTGGTGCAGGTGGTGCCGCTCACCGGAGCCATCGTGGTGAGCACACCACAACCGGTGGCCCTGGCCGATGCCCGCAAAGGGGTGGGATTCTTCCAATTGCCCAGTGTGAATGTGCCCGTGCTGGGTATCGTGGAGAACATGGCCTGGTTCACCCCTGCGGAGTTACCGGGGAACAAGTACTACATCTTCGGCCAGGGTGGGGCCCGCGTCCTGGCACAAGAACTTAAAGTGCCGCTGTTGGGCGAGATCCCCCTGGTGCAGAGCATCCGGGAAGCAGGCGATGTCGGCCGGCCTGCCGTGATGCAGGATGCCTCGACGGTCTCCACCGCCTTCAACGAACTTTGCACCGCACTGCAACATCGCCTGGCCGTAGTGACCGCTGCGTCCGCGGAGCCAAGCCACGCTTGAACATGAACGCAGCCGAGTTACAACTATGTGAGGAACGTATCCGGGAGGCGCTCAATGACCTGCGTCCCTTCCTGGAAGCCGATGGAGGCGACATCACCTTGGAGGCGGTGACCCCGGATGGCATCGCTCGTGTGCGCCTGCACGGGGCGTGCAGCAGTTGTAGCATGAGCCACATGACCATGAAGGCCGGTGTGGAAGAGGCAATCAAGCGTGTGGCCCCGGCCATCAAACGGGTGGATGCCGTGAACCTGCCGGTGACCGCGTAGGGGAGCACCCCGCCTGATGCTCGTCAGTCTGCAACACCAAGCGCCTGTACCTTTGCGCTCCGAAAGATGGCCCTACTTCCAGGGCCCACCGAAATGTCCACGACCTCTTTGAAGCCGAAGTCCGTCGAGACCCGCCAGAACGTGGTGATCCTCTTCGCCGGCGACAGCGGTGATGGCATCCAGCTCACCGGCAGCCAGTTCACCGATACCAATGCGCTCTTCGGCAACGACGTCAGCACCTTCCCGAATTTCCCCGCCGAGATCCGTGCCCCACAAGGGACGATCGCCGGTGTGAGCGGATTCCAACTGCATTTCGGCAGCGTGGAGATCTGGACCCCCGGCGACCAGTGCGATGTGCTGGTGGTGATGAATGCCGCAGCCCTCAAGGCCAATCTGATCAAACTGAAGAAGGGCGGCCATCTCATCATCAACACCGATGGCTTCGACCGCAAGAACCTCCGCCTGGCCGGGTACGTCGATGATGCGGACCCGCTCACGGACGGAACCTTGGAGCATTATGCCCTGCACAGTGTGGATGTGACCAAGTTGACCCGTACCGCGCTGGAGGGTACCACGCTCGGAATGAAGGAGAAGGACCGTTGCAAGAACATGTTCGTGCTCGGGTTCATCAATTGGTTGTACAGCCGGGAGAACGCGCTCAACGAAGCCTTCCTCCAGAAGAAGTTCGCGAAGAAGCCGGAGTTGCTCGATGCCAATTTGAAGGCGTTGAGCGCTGGTTACTTCTTCGGGGAGACCAGCGAGACCTTCACCACCCGGTTCGAGGTGAAACCCGCGCCCATGCCCCAAGGCGTGTACCGCAGCATCACCGGCAACCAGGGCACCGCACTCGGGTTGATCGCCGGTGCGCAGAAGGCAAAGCTCGATCTGTTTTACGGCAGCTACCCCATCACACCGGCAAGCGAGATCCTGCACGAACTTTCACGGCACAAGAACTTCGGGGTCGTCACCTTCCAGGCCGAGGATGAGATCGCCGCGATCAGCAGCGCCATCGGAGCGAGTTATGGTGGTGCATTGGGGATCACGGCCAGCAGCGGCCCCGGTATCGCATTGAAGACCGAGGCCCTGGGTCTGGCCTTCATGCTGGAGATCCCCCTGGTGATCGTGAACGTACAGCGCGGCGGACCGAGCACGGGCCTGCCCACCAGGACCGAACAGGCCGACCTCTGGCAAGCGGTGCATGGCCGCAATGGCGAAGCGCCCATCCCGGTGATCGCGGCCAGCACTCCGATCGATTGTTTCGACATGGCCTTCGAGGCCGTGCAGATCGCACTGGAGCACATGACACCGGTGATCCTGCTCACCGATGGTTACATCGCCAATGGCTCCGAGCCCTGGCGATTCCCCGCGGCAAAGGACCTCGCAGCGATCCACCCGCCCTTCATCCCTGCGAAGGAGTCCGGTTCCTCCTCCGAAGGCTTCCTGCCCTACCTGCGTGATGACCGTGGGGTACGGCCTTGGGCACTGCCTGGCCAGGCGGGTCTGCAACACCGTATCGGTGGGATCGAAAAGCAGGACAGGACCGGCAACATCAGTTACGATCCGGCCAATCACGAGCGTATGGTGCGCCTACGTGCCGAGAAGGTGGCCCGCATCGCCGATCGGTTCAAGCCGATCCGGCTGGATAGTGGCCCACCCGAAGGTGAGGTTTTGGTGGTCGGCTGGGGATCCACCTACGGCGCGATCCGCACGGCCGCTCTACGTTTGCAGGGCGAAGGGCGCAGTGTGGCCCACGTTCACCTGCGGCACCTCTTCCCCTTCAACAAGGGCTTGGGGCCACTGCTGCAACGGTATAGGAAGGTGCTCGTGCCGGAAATGAACAGCGGCCAGTTGCGCCAGTTGCTGCGTGCCGAGTTCCTGGTGGATGCCCAGGGCTTCAACAAGATCCAGGGAATGCCGTTCACAAGCGAGGAGATCCGCGACGGCATCCTGAACCTGATGGACCGATGAGCAACAAGGAGCACATGGAAGGAACACCGGGCCAGGCCTTGCCTACCGGATCGTCCAAGGTCGACTTCAGCAGTGATCAGGAGGTACGCTGGTGCCCGGGCTGTGGCGACTACAGCATCCTCAAACAGATGCAGACACTGCTGGAGCAGAGCGGTCGGAAGAAGGAGGAGGTGGTCTTCATCAGCGGGATCGGTTGCAGCTCGCGTTTCCCGTATTACATGGATACCTACGGACTGCACGGGATCCATGGACGTGCACCGGCCATCGTGAGCGGCCTCCGTAGTGTGCGACCCGAGTTGAGCGTATGGATGATCACCGGCGACGGCGATGCGTTGAGCATCGGCGGCAATCACATCATTCACCTGCTGCGCCGCAATGTGGATGTGAACGTGCTGCTCTTCAACAACGAGATCTACGGACTGACCAAGGGCCAATACTCGCCCACCAGCCCCGAAGGGGCGGTGACCCGCAGCACCCCCATGGGTAGCACGGACCACCCCTTCAATCCGATGGCCCTGTTCAAAGGGGCCGATGGCACCTTCCTCGCGCGCAGCATGGACCGCGATCCCAAACACATGCGCGAGGTCCTCGCACGGGCCGATGCCCATCGTGGCACCTCCATGGTGGAGATCTATCAGAACTGCAACGTGTTCAACGATGGTGCCTTCGAGGTGTTCACCGAGAAAGCCACCAAGGCGGCCAACACGCTCTTCGTCGAACATGGGCGACCGCTGGTGTTCGCTGGTGGCACCAAGGGCATCAAGCTCGACGGGTTCACACCGACGATCGTGGACCTCACCGATGGTAAGCACGCTGTGGATGACCTTTGGGTACACGATGAGCGCGATGGGTTCAAGGCCAGCCTGTTGGTGCGGATCTTCCACGACCCACGGGTCGAGGGAGGCATGCCACGGCCCTTCGGTGTGTTCTATGTGCATGACAGGCCCACCCACGAGGAGAAGTTGCATGCCCAGGTACAGCGGGTGAAGCAGACCAAAGGCGCCGCTGACCTGGATGCCCTGCTCAAGGGCGAGCATACGTGGATGATCGGGTAGAAAGGGTTCATCAGGCCAGCCTATTCGTTGTTCGCCACGGACCCGTTCGTGATGGGATGAGCGTTATCCGCCAGGCGTGTGATCTTCGAGCACCCATGATCCGCTGCTTCCACTGTATTGTATTGGTCATCACGGGGATCCCGTTGATGGCCCAGTCCTTCGACCTTGAACAGTTCGACCAACTATTCCGGCCCCGTTTGCGGATCGATGCACGCTGGACCCCGGAAACGGAATTCGCTACCCATCAGGGTTCCTTCGATGACCGATCGATCACAGCGGGTCTCACCGTGCCCGTGTACAAGAAGTGGACGGCCGGTGTGGAGCTGAACCTGACCGGTGGCAACCTGAAGGAACTTCTGAAGAACAGCATCCGGGTGCGCGCTTCGCAGGTGATGATGAGCGCACGGTACACCGGACACGATCTGCGTCTGAGCGGGGGACCACATACGCTGCATTCCGCGTCGATGGGTGCGCTCGGTATCAGCCTCACCAAGAAGTACCGCGTCCTGTTCTGGAGCGTGAATGCCAACGTGAGCGAGGAGCAGGCAACGCTGGCGCGTGCGGCCCCAAGGTTCAATGGTGTGATCGGCAAGATGCACATCAAGGGCCTGCGCCGTCAACTGTTCTACGGTGCGGCTGTGAGCGTGAGCGACGGCCTGAACCTTCCTGTGCCCTTCGTGGGAGGTGTGGCGCCCATCGGGGACAGCTGGACCTTCCAGTATGTGCTACCCTTGCAATTGGCTGTCGGTTACAAGCCGGGCAAGAGGACGCGCGTGCTCGGTGGGTTCATGGCCAATGGTTTCCGCAGCGGGTTCGCTGTGGGTGATGGCCGCGGGAACCTCAGCTATGTGGCTGTGCGCGGGTTCGTGAATGTGAGGCACAAACTGTCCAACACCGTGCAACTTCGTGCCGAGGTGGCCGGTCTTCCCGTGCACTCCATCCGCATCCCGAGCTTGGACGCCGGGACGAAGCACCATCCGATCGACCCCGGCCTCAGTGCCATGGTCGGGATGAACATTTTCTTCGGGCAGAGCACGCTGGAGCGTCTGATCGGGGATGTGCTCCGTTGAACGCGCTCAGTGGTCCCCTTTCATGATCAACCGCAATGGTCCGCCATACGATGGGTTGTGATCCATTCCGGAGGCGCAGCGAAGAACGCGTTGGAGCAAGCAACACTGCAGGGGTGCAGAGGGTCCCGCGAAGCGGGATCGGGATCCGAATGAGGTCAGGCGGCCCCGTCCTATCTCAGGTCAGCACCCGAAAGGAGCAGAGTTACTGAGCAGGTGGTGAAGATCCGGTCTCTCGATCATCTTGGCCAGAATGAACTATGGGGTGCGAAAGTGCGAGAGTCACGTCTCTTGCACCCTCGCACCCTTGAACCCGAGATCGACCGATTCTTTCTCGCCGCCTGAGTAATACCGAGAGAACGACATGTTCCATTGCGAGATGGCATGAGGTGTGGAGGTTCCGCCTACATCCTTCCTCCCCGACCGGAAACCTGTGGTCCTCTGTGCCCGAGATCGGATCCTCCCGCGACGCGGAATGCAGTGGGCCTTCCGCGATCACGCCGGTTCCACATGCACTGAGACCTGGCCGATATGAGGCACCTCAGTACGCAGATGATCCTGCACGGCATGAGCGATCCGATGTCCTTCCTGCACAGGAATGGTGCCATCCACCATCAGGTGCAGTTCGACATGGTGCAGCCGACCGCTCTTACGCACGAAGCACTTCTCCGTGCCACGGACCCCTTCCACCTCCAGGGCCTTCTCCCGGATCCGGGTCACCAGGTCCTGATGTACCGCCTCATCCATCATCTCGCCGAAAGCGGGGCGGAAGATGCGGTAACTGTTGTACAGGATCACGACCGCGGCGAAGAGCGCAGCCCAGTCATCCGCAGCCTCGTAGCCGGGACCACCCAGCAATGCGATGCCGATCCCGATGAAGGCCGCCACCGAAGTGACCGCATCGCTGCGATGGTGCCAGGCCTCGGCTCGGAGCGCTGTACTTGCCAGGTTGCGGGCTTTCCGCATCAGGAGCTGGTAGGAAACCTCCTTCCAAATGACAATGCCCGCGAGGATGACCAGTGTGAACCAGGCGGGGGCCTTGTGGGGCGTACGGATCTGCGCGATGCTCTCGTGCGCGATCACCAGGGCGGCGGTGACCAACAGACCCACCACCAGGAAGGTGATGAGCGGCTCCACGCGACCGTGCCCGTAGGGATGACCCTCGTCCGCCGGTCGTGCGGCGTACCGCAGACCCAACAACACCAATAACGAACTGAAGATGTCGGTGGTGGACTCGATCGCATCGGCGATGAGGGCGTTGGAATGTCCTGCGATCCCCCCGATCCACTTGATGGCGGCCAGCACCACGTTGCTTGCGAGGCTCCAAGCTGTCGCCCGCATCGTGGTGCGTGTGGTGGTCTGGTGATCCATGGTCCCCAGTGGGTCAGTTGCCCTTCAGCCGGGCAGGTATGCGGCACACCGGGATCGGCTCCATCTTGTGCCTATTGGCCGCATGCCGTTGGTCGAAGATCGCCAGTACGCGCCGTTGGCGTTCGCTAAGGTTCATCGCTGAAAGGTCCGCGTCCCGTTCGCGCAGCTCCATGGCCCATTCCAGTTCGGGGTAGCTCGCACCGATCTGGTCCTCGTCCGTGCGGCTGTCCCCGAACAGCCCATCGGTGGGCGCGGCCAGCATGATGCTGTCCACGATGCCCAACGTACGGGCCACTTCATACACCTCGGTCTTCGTGAGGTCCGCGATGGGGGAGAGGTCCACACCGCCATCACCGTACTTGGTGAAGAAGCCCACGCCGAAATCCTCCACCTTGTTGCCGGTGCCGGCGACCAGGCTGCGGTGAATGCTTGCGAGATGGTAAAGTGCGGTCATGCGCAGGCGGGCGCGCGTGTTGGCCAGCGCGAGCTGTTGCGCCGCTTCGGTACCATCCGTGGGCAGGGCACGTGCCATTGTATCGAATGTGGGTGTGAGGTCCACACGGGCAAGGGCGACGTTCGGGTGCCTGGCCTGAAGCGCGGCCACATGTTCCAGTGCCCGGCTCACATGGCTCGGAGCTTGGTGGATCGGCAATTCCACGCACAGGGTGGGCAGGCCGGTGTGTGCGCATAGGCCGCTGGTCACCGCACTGTCGATCCCCCCGCTCACGCCCACCACGAAGCCGTGTTGCCGACTGTCCTCACAATACGTCCTCAGCCATTGGCTGATGTGCTCGATGACGGCCGTTGTCTGCATGGGGTCATAATGAGCGGACCCCGCTCACGGTCTCTGAGCGGGGTCCGGTAGCATGCGGGTGGATCAGAAGAAGATGGCGAGGTTCAGCTCCAGGTAGTTCTGCAGCATCTTCGCCTTCTTCACCGCTCCGTTCGCGTCCACCACCTCCACCTTCTTCAATAGGTTGGTGAGGCCGTTGTTGTAAGAGACGCCGACCTGCAAGGTGGTACTGCCGGAGAAGTTGTACTCCATTCCTGCACCCACCACCAGACCCGCACGGATCGGCTGGATGTTGTCCTTGATGTCCTCATCATCCAGCTTGATGAAGGTGATGCGACCACCGTTCGCGGGATCCACGCTCACCTGATCGAAGTCCGCCTTCGCGCGTACATTGAAGCAGGCATCGAATCCAAGCTGGCCGTAATACCGCATGTACCCGATCTCCTTGGTCATGAGCTTCATGGTCAATGGCACTTGGATGTACTGTAGGCCAACGTCGCTGGACAGGTCCTTGGTAAGCACCTGGTTGTTCTCGGTATAGGTGAACGACTGGAGGTACTTGCCCCCCACCGTGTTCAGGAAGAGGCCGGTCGCGAAACGGTAATTCCCCGCTTCGCCGATGGGGAATTCGGTGGCCAGGCCGAAGGTGAATCCGATCTTGCTACCATCATTGGCGATGCCCTTGGTGTCGGACTTGAACCAGGACATGTTCGGGGCCAGCTTGATGCCGAAACGGGCGCCGGCATCATCTTGTGCGTGCAGGGTGGGGGCGGCCAATGTGGCTGCGACCAGGATCAGGAGGGCCTTCTTCATAGGTTTGTGCGCATTTTCGAACGCTCAAAGGTAAACGGCTTGAACGGATCACGCGCCTGGATCTTCCGGCTATTCACCGCCGTGCTTCTGACGGCCTGTGCCGGGGATGGTCACACCGACCTGCCTATCAAGGATGTGTCGCTCGACCTGCATATCGGGCGATTGGATCAGGACCTGTTCCATGCCAATGGGGATAGCCTACCGGTACGGAGTCAGCGGGCCCGGGCCACCTACGGTGGATTCTACAGGACCTATATCGAGGACATCCTACAGGGCGCACCTCTGGACGACCCGCGCCTACCCATGGTGCTCAGCTACTTCATCAGCGACCCCGATTGGGTGCAGGTGCAGCATGCGGTCGATAGTGTGCTCGGTGGGATGGAACCCCAACGGGTGGAGATGGAGGATGCGTTCAAACGGTTGAAGCTGCTCTTCCCGGACAGCCTTACACCACGGGTCATCGCGTTCAACTCGGGGTTCAATTACGGGATATTCCCCACCGATAGTGTGCTTGGGATCGGCGTGGAATGGTTCATTGGTAAGGACCATCCGGTGATCGGGCACCTCGCGCCGGAGTCCTTCCCGCAATACGTGAAGGACCGGATGCGACCGGAAATGCTCGTCCCCAGTGCGCTGAAGGGCTGGTTGCTGGTGCATTACACCCGCGATATCCGTGGGGCCGATCTGCTCACCAACCTGGTGGAGACCGGCAAAGTGATGGCCTTGCTCGATGCTTTGCTGCCAGGGACGGACCCGGCATTGAAGTTCGCGTTCACCAAGGAACAGTTGGCCTGGTGCGAGGCCAGCGAGTACGCCATCTGGAGGGACCTTGTCTCCAAGGATCAGTTGTACAGCAAGAAGCACGAGGACATTGGCCGCTGGATGAACGATGGCCCCTTCACGAACGGCTTGCCGCGTGAGAGCCCCGGACACCTCGGCGAATGGGTGGGTTATAGGATGGTGAAGGCGCACATGGACGATGACCCGAAGCTGACCTTTGAACAACTGTTCGCGCTGGAGGATCCCCGAGTGATCCTGAAGAGCTATAAACCCCGATAAGACTCAAGGCACAAGTCCCAGGTTCCAACTTTCCAAGGACCCGAACTTGAGACTTGATCATAGAGACCTGACACTTGAAACTTGATGAAGACCTCTGATATCCGCCTTTCGGTGCAACTTGATGCCAACAACGTTCCCGAACGGATCGACTGGGAAGCACAGGAGAATGGGGCGAAGAGCAGTAGCAAAGCGGTGTTGCTCTCACTCTGGGATGAGAAGGAGAAGAACACCCTGCGGATCGATCTTTGGACCAAGGAGATGACGGTGGAGGAGATGAAGGCCTTCTTCCACCAGAACATCCTTACCATGGCCGATACCTTCGAGCGTGCCACGGGCGAGGGAAGGATGGCGGCTCAGATGCGCGACTTCGCCGATTATTTCGCCGAGCACATGCTGCCGGAGTTGAAGAAGTAGAGTGGCGAGCAATAAGTAGCGAGGGGCGAGTGAGTGCCTGCCGATACTTGCTTTCCGGGGTAGGCACTCACTCGCCCCTCGCTACTCGCCACTTCGTATTCGCCATTGCGCATTCACTTCTTCAATGAACCCCAGCACCTCGTCGCGCCCCTTCGACGTTTCGGAACTGGTGATGAACATGGTGGGTAACTGATCCCAGGTCTTCCTCAACGTGCGTTTGAAGAGAGCCACGTTGCTATCCACCTTCGGACCGGTGAGCTTGTCGCTCTTCGTGAAGACGATGCAGAAGGGGATCCCGTTCTCTCCCAACCACTGCACCATGTCCAGGTCGTTGCGCTGTGGCTCCAGCCGCGGATCGATCAGGAGCAGTACGCACTGCAGGCTCTCCCGCTCCTTCAAGTAGGTCTGGATCATCTTCTCCCACACCGCGCGTTCGGCCTTGCTGGCTTTTGCGAAGCCGTAGCCGGGCAGGTCGGCGAGCATCCATGGGGACTTGCTGGTCAATGTGCCCTGCACCCGGAAGTGCTCCACGTTCCGTGTGCGACCGGGCGTGTTGCTCACGCGGGCCAGCTTGTTGATGTGGCACAACATGTTGATCAACGAACTCTTGCCCACGTTGCTGCGACCGATGAAGGCATATTCCGGAAGTGTCGGCTTCGGCCAATCCTTCGCAGTGCGACCGCTGGTCAGGTGTTCGGCGAGGAGGGCTTTCAT
>JADLAI010000017.1 GCA_020848295.1 Flavobacteriales bacterium | reverse complement strand
TTCGCATGGATCTTGAACACGAATCCGCTGAACTTCGGATCGGTGGGAAGCACCCAACCCTGGTCGGTAGGCCGTGGACCCGGTGGTGGGGCGATGCCTACGAAGGCATCGAGCACCTCCTTCACACCGAAGTTGTTGAACGCACTGCCGAAGAAGACCGGTGCGATGCGCCCTTCACGGTAGGCTCCGATGTCCAATGGGTCGTACACCCCCTCGATCAGGTCAATGTCATGGCGAAGCTGGTCCGCCGGTCCGGATCCGATGCCTTTGCTCAGGCGCTCATCGTTCAGGTCCTCGATCCGCTCGCTCACGGCCTCTACCTTGGTCTTGCCGGGGTCGAACAGTCGAAGGCCCTTGCTGTACAGGTCGTACACACCTTGGAAGGTGGCACCGATACCGATGGGCCAGCTCATCGGGCGCACCTTGATCGAGAGTTTCTCCTCCAACTCGTCGAGCAGGTCGAAGGGGTCGCGTCCTTCCAGGTCGAGCTTGTTGATGAAGACGATCACCGGTGTATTGCGCATGCGGCACACCTCCATCAAGCGCTCGGTCTGGGCCTCCACACCCTTCACACAATCGATCACCAATACCACACTGTCCACAGCGGTGAGGGTGCGGTACGTGTCTTCGGCGAAATCACGGTGGCCGGGGGTGTCCAGCAGATTGATGAGCTTGCCTCCGTAATGGAAGGTCATGACCGAGGTGCTCACCGAGATGCCCCTTTGGCGCTCGATCTCCATGAAGTCGCTGGTGGCACCGCGTCGGATCTTGTTGCTCTTCACCGCACCAGCCGTTTGGATGGCACCGCCGTACAGCAGGAACTTCTCCGTAAGTGTGGTCTTCCCCGCATCGGGGTGGCTGATGATGGCGAAGGTGCGCCGGTGATCGATCTCTTCCTTCAAGGACATGGCAAAGACCCATGGATGGAAGCATTCCGTGCATGGGGCGCGCAAAAGTAGCCCTTGGTCGAAAGCCGGGTATTAGGTTCGCGCCCTCCGATGTATTCGGCACAAACCCCAACTCACATGCTTCGACCTGCCTTTTGGTTGCCCTTGATCGCCACGACCCTCGCCAGTGCACAGGATCCGGTGACCATCGGATTAGAGGACCATGCGACCGGTCTTTCCTCTCCGGTGGACATCGTCCATTGCGGGGATGAGCGGCTTTTCGTCGTGGAGCAGTCCGGGGTGATCCGGATCGTGTCCCCCACCGGGGAGGTTTCCGCAGTACCCTTCCTGGACATAGCGGACCGGGTGAATGATGGGGGCGGTGAGCAAGGGCTGCTCGGTCTTGCCTTCGATCCGGGGTATGCGGAGAATGGTCGTTTCTATGTGTATTACATCGCCGGCACGGCCGAAGGGACTTCCAGGCTGTCGCGGTTCCGGGTCACCGACAACCCCGATGTGGCGGATCCGGCAAGCGAGGAGATCCTGTACACGGTGGAGCAACCGGCCGAGAACCACAACGGGGGAGACCTGGCCTTCGGTCCCGATGGCTACCTCTACATCTCTTTCGGCGATGGAGGGAGCGGGAACGACCCTTGGAACAACGGGCAAACCTTGACCAACGTGCTCGGGGATATCCTTCGGATCGATGTGAGCGGGGAGACCGGCTACACCATTCCAGCGGATAATCCGTGGGTGGGAGTGGGTAACGACACCCTACCGGAGATCTGGGCCAGCGGATTGCGCAATCCTTGGCGGATGGGTTTCGATGCGCTCACGGGCGACTTGTGGATCGGCGATGTGGGGCAGAACCAACGCGAGGAGATCGACTTCTGGCCGGCAGGGAACAACAGTGGTCCGAACTTCGGCTGGCGGTGTTACGAAGGGGAGATCGCCACACCGGGCATCAACGACGATTGTCCGGCACCGGAGGCGTTCGTCGCGCCGGTGAGCACGCACACGCACGGGGCCGGTTGGTGTTCGATCATCGGTGGGCGCGTATACCGGGGCACCGAATTCCCCCGCCTCCAGGGCTTGTACATCTATACCGACTATTGTGTGACCCCCTATTTCGCGATCCGACGGGATGATGCGGGTGAATGGGAGCGGTTCCAGGTCCGGTCCACCAACGGTGGCGCGGGTACCTCGGCGATCGGTGAGAACAGTGCGGGCGAATTGTTCGTGGCCAACGTGAACACGGGGACCGTCCGCCGGATCGTGGATCAGTGCCCGATGCCCGCTCCGGTCATCACCCCGAACGGGGATCAGCTCATCAGCACGCCAGCCGATAGTTATACGTGGTACTTGGACGGGGAGGCGATCCCTGGTGCGGAAACGCAGGTGTTCGTTCCTACACAGGCCGGTAGTTACTACGTGGTGGGTGGTTTTGGTGCGGGCTGTGAACTCACCAGTGCGCCGATCACGGTGTTGGAGACCTCCATTTCGACCCACCAGGCCATCGCGGTCACGGTTGTACCCGTACCGGCCCGGGAGTGGTTCACCATCGACCACATCCCCTCCGCGACAGCCCGTATCGAATTGTTGGACCTGATCGGCAAATGTGTGCATAGCGAAGGGGTGAGCGGCGCGGTACGCATGGTGCTGGATGTGGCGCATTTCCGCAACGGGAGCTATGTGATCCGTTTGATGGACCGGGCCGGTGCCGTGTTGCAGCAACTTCCGGTACAGATCCAGCACTGAACCCTTCTGCTCAAATGGGAAGCCGCTCTACGGGCGGCTTTCCCATTCTCGGTACCCGTTGTGGCTCAAATTCCGATCGGCCTGATGAGGTTGGTCGGTGCAAGGTGAAGGCCAGATCCTGCTGAACTGCCACCCAAGGCCAAGCCCTGTCTTGATACGTTCAGTCTCGGCACAGGAACTTGTGCAACAATAGAGGCGCACCCTCGCGCTTTCGCACCCCAAGGTTCATTCCGGCCAGGATGATCGAGAGGCCGGGTCTTCACCGCCGGATCAGGAAGTGGTTCACGGTGTTGTGCCGACTGACTGTGGTAGTGATCAAAGTAACGAGCCCCGTGCCATCGGCACGGGGCTCGTCCATGATCAGGCTGACTCGTTACGGCTGGATCACCAGCTGTTCGGAGAAGGTCCTATCTCCCGCATTGATGCGGACCAGGTAGAGACCACCAGCCAGTTCGCCATTCAGGTCCAGGTTCGCCTTCACGGAACCATCCTGTACCGCGATCGTGCGGCTGCTCACGCGCTTGCCGGTGAGGTCGAAGATGGCCACGCTCACGGTCTCAATGCCCACCTGCACATGCTCCATGCTCACGAAGAGCTGGTCACCATGGTTGGGGTTGGGGTACATGGTGAAGGTGCCGTCTCCCTGGATGGCCAAGTGGTCACCACCACCGTCCATTTCGTTGCATCCGTTGATGGAGACCAGGCACACTTTGCCCCAGTCCTCCGTGTCGGCGCAGGCGGACGCCTCATCCGTGGCTCCTGGGCCGAAGCACCATGTAGCACCACCATCGAGGCTCACACGAACATCCACCTCGTACGTCTTGCTGCATTCGAGCGGTGTGCCCGTGGTCCAGTTCAGCACCATGCGGGCGCTGGTCTGCGGTGGGCGCACGATGCACACGCCCTCGCCCGAGATGCGGAACCGGAACTGATAGCGCACCATGGCACTTGGAACCACTGGAACGGATTGCGGTGGGTTGGCGTAGATCCGGTTGTTCGGGTTGCTGGCACCGCCGAAGTCGCGGCTCACTCCACAGCTATAGTCCGAGACATTCGCGGGGTCGTCCTGTAGCTTCACTCGTGGACAGGCGGCCAGAGCAGCGTCGATCTTGAACTGGCATGCCGAGCCGAAGGGCAGGTTGTTACCCGCCACACGGCCCCGTACCCGCACGTTCATCAGGATGTTCGCCGGGATGTGTGGGGTGGCCATGCTGTTGACCCAGCCATTCACCTTGAAGTGGCAGGCACGGGTGGCACCCGAACCATAACCATCGCTGGTGGCATGGCTGCGGAAGCGGCGGAAGCTATAGCTGCCATTCGGGTCGAAGAACCAGAATTCGTAACCACTGGTGGTGTTGGTGACCCCGTACTGGGCGCTTACCGCTGCATTGGCGTGGCACACGATGAACTTGTTGTTCACCCAGTCCAGTTTGTCGCAGCTGCTCCAGATCGGCTTGTCATCACCGATCGGCACGCAGAACGCACCGTTCTCGTAGGTGTTCGCGATGGCGCTCACACTTCCGTTCGTGAAGTTGCCGCTGTTGTCGATGATCCTGCGGCCATTCACCCCGCTTTCACGCAGTTCGTAGCCACCGGTCACGAAGCCATCCCCTCCGCTATCGTACACCCGCAGGCGGAAGCAGCCGATCGGCAGGCAGCAGGGTTCGGCGATGGGGTCCAGGATGTTCGGCAGGTAACCTCCACCGCTGCACACCACGGTACCGTCGTTCTGGTAGAGGATCTCCCAGCTGATCTCGTCGCTGTTGGCATCCGATCGTAGTTCGAGGATCACATTCTGCGAGCAGGGGGTGCCCACACAGGTGCAGTTGGCCTGCCAGGTCTCATCGTTGGTGCTCGGGATAAGGTCGTTGCACGGTGTGCCGGGCAAGTTCGGCCCGCCTGGGATACCGAGGCAGTCCACGATCAATCCGGCGCAGGTGCAATCGAGCTGGTATTCATCATTGATGGTGCCTGGGTTCAGGTCATCACACGGCGTACCGGGCACTGCTGGACCCCCAGGGACGCCTTCGCAATCCACGGGAGTACCAGCGCACAGGCAGTTGTTCTGGATCTCGTCGTCGATCGTCTGGTTGTTCTGGTCGTCACATGGTGTGCCGGGCTCTGGGCCACCAGGACACACGTCCATGCAGTCGGCCGTGCCATCGCTATCCGCATCGGGGAAGGTGTTGGCCATGCCAGGGGTGGAGCAACTCCGGATGAAGTCGGCGCTGTTGTCGTTCGTGTCGGTACCGTCGGGGATCCGCGAAAGGGATACCCCGGCCACATTGCTCAGATCGGTGGTCGCGGGTGCCCCCTCCGTGCTCGATAGCACTCCGTCATAGCTCAACTGGTCGATCGTGGTACCACCGGCGGTCGTGAGCCGGATACCATCCGGCCCATTCTGGAGGCCATTGGTGGTGAATACCACTTGGTCCACGTTCGGTACGGTGGCGCTGCCCAACACGTAATAGTCGCCCGGAACGAGGGTCACGCTGTTCAGGGTGAGCGTGTCATAAGGTGTATCACCGGTCCCGTTCCACAGGTAGGCCTTGAGACCGCCGAGATCGATGTTCACCGCCCCGGTGTTCAGCAGTTCGAAGTACTCGTCAGCATCCGTACCGGGCTGATTGTAGTCCACCTCGTTGATCACCAGGCTGGGTGTGGGTTCGCATACCGGAGCAGGGCCGTTGGCCACCTGTGCGCCGCATGGGGCGGTCAAGGTGACCGCGTAGGCATTCGCCTCACTGATGCCGGAAATGATGATGGATCCATTGGAGACCACCGCAGGGTCATCCCCACCGATCGTGCCCGACCCGCTGTTGTTCACCACCGTGACACCCGCTTCGACGCCGGTATAGGGGATGGTGAGGGTGTAGGTATCCGTTCCAGGGGTGAAGGCGTCGCAAATGGTGGAGGGCGTACCCAGGATGATGTCGCATGGGCTCAACACGCACGAGGTGATCACCTGGTTGGGGCCGATCTGTGTGAACACCGGGTCGTAGCCAGCGTTACAGGAACAGGTGCTCACGTTGAAATCACCGATGCCATCGGTCGCGAGCGGACAGGCATCCAAGCAGTCCGGGATCGCATCGGTATCCATGTCCGAGGCCCCATCGTTGGAGGTACCCGGCGTGGCACACCATAAGACCCAATCCACACTATTGTCGTTCGTGTCGGTGCCATTAGGCAATCGGGCGATCACCTTGTCCGTGGTGGTGTTATCATCACCAGTGGCCAGGCCGGTCCCTTCCACATAAGGTGCGATGGAGGTCCCTTCGTAGCTGACCGCATCCACCACCGTGTTGGAGGGGTTGTAGAGTACCACGGCATCCACTGGACCGTTCTGGATCCGATCATTGCCGGTGACCACCAGGTCCACGTTGGGCACGGAGGCCGTTCCGATCACATAGTAGTCGCCTACCGCAAGTGTCACCGCAGGGATCGTCGCGGTGGATTGGACGTTCCCATTGGCGCCGTTCACTGCCACTACGGAATAGCCCGTCAGGTCGGCTGCCACCGGGCCAGGGTTGTACAGTTCCACCCACTCCGCATTGTCCAGTCCGACGTTGTCATAATCCACCTCGTTGATGATCACGACCGGTTCGGGATCACAACCTGGTGCTGCACCGGAAACGGTCTCGCCATCGCACGGTACGCTCAGGCTCACATCGTAGGGGTCAAGTTCGCTGATCCCACTGATCACGATGACCCCGTCGGAGATCACGGCCGGGTCGTCGCCGGCGATGGTCCCGGAACCGGAGTTGTTGACCACCGTGATACCCGCATGCACGCCGGAATAGGGGATCATCAGGTCGTACGTATCGAGGTCGCCGGGTGTGGCACCATTGCACGAGGTGCTTTCCGTGCCGAAGGAGACCGAACAGGCGGGTAGTTCACACACCGGGGATGAACCGCTCAGGTCCAACGTGCTGCACGGGCTGCTGAAAGCCACATCGTAGGCATCGCCTTCATTGATATTGCTGATGATGATGGTGCCATTGGAGACAAAGGCGGGATCATCACCGGCAACCGTGCCGGAGTTCCCATTGTTCGTCACCACCAGGCTGGGATGAACACCGGTATAAGGGATCAAGAGATCGTAGGTATCCACACCGGGTGTAAGGGCATCGCAACTCGTGCTGATCGTTCCCAGGCTGATCCCGCAGGCTGCACCGAAGGTCTGCCCATTGTTGAACGCACCTGGCGTAGCAGTGGCCTGGCTGGCCCAGGTGAAATGGGTGTATGTGGTACCGGTACCCGTGAGCTGGAGCGATTGTCCCTCCACATTGCCCGGCTCACTCACGCCGATATCGGTGCTTGTTTGCCCGTTGGCCGCACCGTTGGTCGCTGTGAAGCTGCCTTCGTAGCTCAGGAATTGCACCACCGTGTTGCCCGCATTGACCAAGGCAACGGCATCGGGCGCCCCGTTCTGTAAGCCGGTGATCGGGACCCAGATCACCCCATACCCCCCACCCAAGTTGGGAATGGTGCCCGAAAGGGTGCCAATGGGCGTGTAGCTCGCGCCGTTGCTGCCATTGTAGGGTACAATGGTCCAGCCGGTGAGGTCGGTACCTGCGGGACCGGCCACCTCAACGCCTTCTCCCGAGTCGCCGCTTGCATCGTCGTAGTGGATCTCATTGATGAACACGGTTTGTGCACCAACACCAAGAGCGAGGAGGGCGAACCCCGCAGCGATCAGCCATTTCGGGGTGGTGATGGGACCACGCTGGCCAGTGCGTGGGCCGAGAACGGATCGTAGTGGACTGAACATGGTCGTAGGGTTTGGTTCTGGGTGGAAATAGGGTATGGTGTCAATAGGGCCTTTCGGCCACGGGACCCTAAACTTAAAGGATCCGGTGGACCGGCGAACCCCATGGTGGTGAGATCGTTCACAAGTTGTGTACAAGGCATGGCCTGTGGAATTGGACCTGGGAGGCAGCTCGGGTAGCTTCGCTTTCGCTATCCGTTCTTTCATACAGGGAGTTCATCGGAATAGGAAGTGATCGTCGCTGGTAGCGCCTTCGGGCAACGCCGGGCCTGGTAAGAGGTCGTGCGAACAGATGCTCCGGTCGCATGCCAGTTGTGCGGCATTTTCAACGAGCTCCCATCCCAAGGCCGTTGGCAGTGGGGCATGTAGAAGGATGGTGCAGGCCCCAGGTTACGACCATGGGCATGCAGGAGCGGGGATCGCCATGCGGTGGTCCCCGCTTCATTTTTTCAGGCGCGACCGTGAGTGCCATCCGAGAGGGGCCGTGCGAGGGCACGATCGATCGTGGATAAGTGTGCGAATGTGGATAACGAGGAGGGGGTGTGGCGACGGATACATTTGAGCAACACCGTTCCTTGATCGAATGAAGAAGAAAGACCGGAAGATCTTCGTACTGGATACCTCAGTCATCCTCTACGACCACTCGGCCATCGAGAACTTCGCAGAACACGATGTGGCCATCCCGATACAGGTACTCGAAGAACTGGACACCTTCAAGAAAGGCAACGACACGATCAACTACGAGGCACGCGAATTCATCCGCCACCTCGACGACATAGCGAAACTGGACGTGCTCTCGGAGTGGCAGCCGCTCAATGGCAGCACACACGGGAAGTTCAAGGTGGTGGCCAAACACGACCTGAACGGGGTGGACGCCACCAAGGTGTTCCAGGATGCGAAGAACGACCACCAGATCCTGAACGCCACGCTCACGATCCAGCGGCAGCACAAGGATCGCAAGGTGATCCTGGTCACCAAGGACATCGCCCTCCGGCTGAAAGCGAAGAGCCTGAACATCGTGGCGGAGGACTACCTCACGGGCAAGGTGCGCGATGTGCGGGAGAAGCTGTACACCGGCCGCACCGTGATCGAGGAGTTCAACGAGGAGAAGATCGATGCGCTCTTTGCACAAGGCCACAGCAACGTGGAGGACCTGGCTGTTGAAAAGCCACGTGGTAACCACTTCTTCATCCTCAAGCACAAGAAGAAGAGCATCCTGGCGAAATATGATCCACGCAACGGCACCGTGGGCCGTGTGGAGAAACAGAACGTCTTCGGCATCGCACCCAAGAACGCCGAACAGACCCTGGCCATGAGCGCGCTCCTGGACCCGGAGATCAAACTGGTGACCCTGCAAGGTGCGGCTGGCACCGGGAAGACGCTACTGGCACTTGCCTGTGCGTTGGAGCAGCGCCGGGAGTACCGGCAGATCTACGTGACCCGGCCGGTGGTCCCGTTGAGCAACAAGGACATCGGTTACCTGCCGGGCGACATCCAGAGCAAATTGGACCCGTACATGCAGCCGCTCTGGGACAACCTGAAGCTGATCAAGGGCCAATTCGAGAAACACGACAGCACGCCCAAGCGCATCGACGAGATGCTGGAGAACGAGAAGATCGCCATCGCACCCCTTGCCTACATCCGGGGTCGTAGCTTGAGCAACATCTTCTTCATCGTGGATGAGGCACAGAACCTCACCCCATTGGAGATCAAGACGGTGATCAGCAGGGCAGGGGAAGGCACCAAGATCGTCTTCACCGGCGATATCCACCAGATCGACACACCGTACCTGGATACGGAGAGCAATGGCTTGAGCTACCTCATCGACAAGGCCAAGGGCGATCCGCTGTTCGCGCACATCACGCTGGAGAAAGGCGAGCGCAGCCCGTTGGCCAACCTGGCGAACGACCTGTTGTAGAACACGCGTGGAGAGCAAGGGAGTGGCGAGTGCTGCTGCATGGGCAGCACTCACCACGCGTTATTCCCTTACTATTCTCGGTCAGAACAGCTCCTCCACCTCGATGAACTCGAAATCGAGTTGGAAAAGACTCTCGTAGTCCTTACCGGTCTCGGCCATCTCCTCATCACCGGTCTCGAAGTGCCAGTTCACTTTAACGGCACGGCCATGTGCGGTGGCCGCATCAAGCCGAGAGAAGATGTTGTAGATATGTTTGCTCGAACTGGTGTCCAGATAGTCGAGCCGCATGTTCACGGTGGTCTCCCGGCCGTCGCGGGCCAGGTATTCATCCAGCCAGTTGTACACCCGGGAGTAGAAGAGTTCGCTGTTCGGTGGAAGTGAACGTCCGATGAACTCCATGACCCCGTTATCCACATCAAGATCCACCCCTGGTGAATTCTCGGTGCGGTCGATGTGGAAGTATGCGGCCATGGTCCGTCGGGTTTCCCCAAAGGTGGTCATGGCAACGGCTCAGTTGAGACGGAACCCGTGGATAGGATCAACGATCCCTGTTGAAAACAGCGGACGGATCGTCGCTTCTGCCTGAAAAGAGCTGATCCTCAACGCGAACGATATTCGCTCAGGATCTCCTGGTCAGAGGGTAGGATGATCTCCGTGTCGTTCACCTTGCGCACCCAATACATGTACTTGCCCGTGCCCTTGCAGGCGAAGGCCGTCATGGTCTCCCGTGGGCCCAGGGCCTTGATCGGGAAGGTGCGCCAGTTACCGTTCTCTTCCTGCATGGCCACTTTCACCTCGATCATGTCCGAGCAGCTGTTCTGCAGGTCGATCTGGTAGGTGCCGCTGTGATCACGCTTGTACATCTCCTTGTAATACTCGCATTTCTCACACGGTGCGCCCCATCGACTGGCGGTCTTCATGAGGCAATCGGCGTAGCTCTGGTCCTGTGCCCCGGCCCAGAAAGCAACGAGCAGCAGCACGATGAGCAGAAGGGTCTTCTTCAGGTTCATTTGCAGTGGTTGTTCTTCAGGATGATCTTGGCCTCGGCATTGCCCATGCGCTTGCTGGTGTTCCAGTCCTGGCAGGCACCGCTTTGATCGCCGGTCGCTTTTTTGGCCCAGCCCCGGTTGTTGAGGGCTTCCTGGTTCTTGGGGTCGAGTTCCAACACCCGGTTGAAGTCGGCGATCGCAAGGTCGTGCTGACCGAGTTTGGTGTAGGCACTTCCTCGGCTGGTATAAGCCCAGGTATGGTCGTTCTTCGTTGCGATCACCGCTGTGAAGTCGATCACCGCCTTGTCGTACTCGCGAAGCAGGCTGTAGCAGAACCCGCGTTGCAGGTGCGCGTTCTGGTGCCCGGGATCCGCAGTCAGGACCTTCGAGAACAGGACGACCGCGGCCGCATGGTCCCCGGAGCGGTATGTACGCTCACCTTCCTTATACCAGTTGTCCACCTCCTTCGCGGCATTGGTCGCCGCGAGTTCCTGTGCCCTGAGGGCTGTAGTGACCAGCAGTACACCGGTCAGCACGGATATCGTTCGACTATTCATGGCACATTCTTACGCACGGAAGGCCGGGTGGTTCCATTCTCGGCTTGATCACCATGGGCTTGGGCCGCCGCCAACCAATCCTTGAGCAGGCGCACGGCTCCGGTTGCATCCGGATCACCCGGTGGGCGTGGTATCGTCACACGACTGGTCACCCGCACCACATCGAGTTTGAATATCTCCTTGGTGATGCACTGGGAACGGTCCGTTCGGCACTTCAGCACAATGCCGTCCTCTTCCGGAGCGAGATCAATGGCACTGGGATCCAGGTCGAGCGGGTCCATGTCATCCTGCCTGATCCGTGTACCCTGGTCGCTGATATCGAGTACGAGGCGGTCGTGTTTGTCCACGCGGAAGACCACGAGGCCGGCGAAGTGTGCGTTCAATGGATCGGTCGATGGCAACTGGGCCAGTGACCTGAGTGAGAGAAGGGTGCAGACCACGCCAAGGGGGATCGAGCGCATCATGGGAAACAATCGTGGCCGTTGATACGTAAACCGTCCGCAACAAGTTCGCAACACCGCATGTACCACTCGTCCAGGCTCACCTGGCGCCACCTGCTCTTCCTGGCGACCTCCATGGTCCCGATGCTCACTTACGCACAATCCCGGTTCACGGTCAATGGTCGACTGAAGATCGAATCGGGGGATATGTCAGGCACACGTGTGGTGGTGATGAAGGATGGGGCAAAGGAGCGGACCCTGACCGATGGACTGAACAAATTCTCGCTGGACCTGGAGATCGGGCACAACTACGTGCTCTCCTTCGAGAAGAGCGGGTACGTGGCGAAGAAGATCTCGTTCAACACCCATGCACCGGCCGATGCGGCGGCTGCGGGATTCACGCCATTCGACTTCGCGGTTTCCTTGTTCAAGCAGTACGA
>JADLAI010000016.1 GCA_020848295.1 Flavobacteriales bacterium | reverse complement strand
GCTGCGGTTGCTCAGGAAATAGGACGGTCGGTTTGCACGATATGCCCATGAACATCGAAGGGCTCTCTTCCGGTACGCCCCGGCACAGCTTGCCAAAGCATAGCCGTGCTATTGAGCCATGGCGATGTTCATCGCACGGTGATGCCGTTTCGGTCCAGTTCGACCAGGCCCCCGTCCTTTAGTGCATCGTTCACCAGGTCGAGGTAATTCATGACGAGGAGGATCAATTCCGCGTTCCGGATATTGCCCGTGGCCACATAGAGCAGGCGCTCTGGCACGCCCTTCACCTCGTACGCGGCAATGAAGTCGGCATCCTTGGTCACCACCACGGCGCTATCCTGGTCGGCCATTGCGATGATGGCTTCATCGGGCGTGAGATGCCCTTGCGGCAGTTCCGAGGCATGCACGGCACGGTGGCCGCGCTGTTTGAGCGCCGTGGCCAGCTGATAAGGCAGCTGGGTATCCACCAGCCAGTTCACTGCGCCGCGCGGTGGATGGATTTCACTTCGGTGACCTTGGCCGCGAAGGCCAGGCAGGCGAGGAAGTCATCCTTCTCCAATTCGGGATGGTCGCGCATGATCTCCTCGATGCTCATGCCGCTGGCCATTAACTCCAGCACGTTCTGCACTGGCCAGCGCATGCCGCGCACCACGGCCTTGCCATGGCAGATGTGCGGATCGGTGGTGATCCGCGAAAGGAGGTCAGGCGACTGGCTCATGAAACCAAAGGTAAGCGCGGTGCGCTTGATATCGCGCTCACCAAGTAGTTTCACGCCGCATGAAGCTCTGGGCCGGCGTCACCGACAACGATTGGTACACCTTCCTCTCGGAACGTGGCTTCGATGAGCTGAATTTTTGGCAACCCAGCGGCCAGGCGCCCTTTACCTCCTTGCCGGCCGGGACGCCCTTCCTGTTCAAACTCAAGGCGCCCAACAACCACATCGCCGGTGGAGGCTACTTCGCGACCTTCTCGAAGTTGCCGTTGAGCATGGCCTGGGAAGCCTTTGGCCAGAAGAACGGAGCCGCCACTTACTTGGACGTGGAGCAGCGCATCCGCCGTCTGCATCCCGGCGAGCGTAACGTTCTGGAGATCGGGTGCAGCGTGCTCGTACAGCCTTTCTTCTTCGAGCGCAAAGACTGGATCCACATCCCGGAGTGGCCGCGAAGCACCATGCGCGGCAAGACCTACGACACCGAGACCACCGAAGGCGCGTGGCTCTGGAGCGAGGTGCAGCAGCGCCTGCAGAACAACGCCATTCTCGACCTCGTGGCCGAACCGGCAGCGGAATACGGCGGACCGCGCTACGGGGAGCAGTTCCTCACACGCAGCCGCTTGGGGCAGGGCGCCTTCCGGGTGTTGGTGAGCGAAGCCTACGGGAAGCGTTGCGCCATCACAGGCGAATCGACCTTGCCGGTGCTGGAGGCGGCGCACATCAAGCCGTATGAGCTGGAGGGGCCGCACAAGATCACGAACGGGATGCTACTGCGCTCCGACTTCCACAAGCTCTTCGATGCCGGGCTGGTGACCGTGACGCCCGAGCTGCGTGTGCGGGTGAGCGACCGCATCCGGGAGCAGTACTTCAACGGCAAGGCGTACTACCGGCTGCACGACCAGCCGCTGGCCGTGATCCCCAAGCTGGCCAGCCAGCAGCCCGACCCCGAGTTCCTGCGCTGGCACCTGAACGAACGCTTTGTTGGCTAACACCTCCACCCATGATCAGCGACCAACTGCGCGATGAACTGCTGGCCTTCCGCAAGGAGCGCGACTGGGAGCAGTTCCACAACCTGCGGACCTTGAGCACCAGCATTGCCCTGGAAGCGGCCGAGCTGATGGAGCACACGCAATGGGCCAAGGATGCCGACCTGCCTGCCCTAGCCGCTGAACACCGCGATGCCTTGGCCGAAGAGATGGCTGATATCGCCATCCTGCTCACCTACCTGGCACACGACCTGCGCGTGGACCTCGAAACAGCCGTGCGCCAGAAGCTGTTGGCGAACGCCGCCAAGTACCCCGTGGAAAAGGCGAAGGGCGTGGCGACGAAGTGGGATCGGTTATAGGTGGAGAACGACTCGGCGGCTATATTGTCCATCGCCGTGTTGACGGCGAATTAGTCATGGGAAAGAAGTCACAGGTGGATATGCTTGAGCACTCGAAGGCGAAGGTCGAGTTGCTGAAGATGTATTTAGTGAGATACCTGAATATCTTGTCGTTGACGCGTTTCTTCACCACCATCCGCATCTACGACCTCTTCTGTGGCGAGGGTCGCTATCCCAACGGCGGGAAAGGAAGCCCGCTCGTGATACTTGACGCTGTGAAGAGCAGCCTTCCGGTCAACGAGAAGAGCGCGGCACCCTCGAAGTTCGTTTGCCACTTCAACGACGCGAAGCCTGAGAAGGCGGCGAAGGCCGAAGAGGCTGTGACAAATGAGAAGTATGGATTCCCGGAGCACTTGGTCAAGGTCAGGTTCACGCATGAGGAGTACGCCAGCATTGCTCCACGTGTGATCGACGACATCGAAGCGAGCCGCGATACCAGGGCCTTTGTCTTCATCGATCCGTATGGGTACAAGCACGTATCCGTGAATGACATCTGGCAGCTATTGGAGACAGGCAAGGCGGAGGTCCTGCTCTTCCTGCCCATCTCATTCATGTACCGTTTCGGGGAGCGGGCCACACCCGACCCCTTGGATAAACTGTTGAACGACTTGATCCCGAGCGATGCGCGACAGTTCCGGGACGAGCGCGACTTCATCCAGAAACTCAAGCGCGGGTTCGAGAAGAAGTACGGCAGTGACACCTTCGTTGAACCGTTCATGATCCAGAAGGACGCAGGCACCGTGTATGCCTTGTTCTTCTTCACCCGGAACGAACTCGGCATGGAGAAGATGTTGGATGTGAAATGGCAGATCGACAAGGAAAGAGGTGAAGGCTGGACTTACGAAAAGCGGAGCTTGTCCAACCAGTTGAGCATGGAGTTCGAGCCGCCACCGAATCCTTACGCCGAGGCGGTCTGGGCGTACATTCAGGCCGGGGAGCGGACCAATAGTGACATGTACCTGTTCACACTTGACCAGCGACACCTACCCAAACACACCGTGGAAGTGTTGGAACATTTGCAGGAGGACAAATTGATCGTGGTCGAGGGCCCAGATGGCAAGCCAGCGAGAAGGGGAGCATTCTATCTGAACTACAAGGACCATAAAGGCAAGGTACCAGATGCCAAACGGATCACGATCCGCAAAGTCTAACAACCATGGCTGAAAGCTCCATCGAGTGGACCGAACTGACTTGGAACCCCACCACGGGTTGCGACAAGCTCAGCGCGGGTTGCAAGTTCTGCTATGC
>JADLAI010000015.1 GCA_020848295.1 Flavobacteriales bacterium | reverse complement strand
ATCGTTCAAGGTGAACCGCCAAGCCGGTTCGGTGATGCGCGTTTCGCTGTTCCCGAAGACGGCCAGGGCGCGATGAGCAAGGATGTCGAAGAGCGTTGGACGGAGCTTCCGCGCCTCCGGATCATCGCCGATCAACAGATCGCCGAGGTCCCCGGCCATGAGCTTCTTCAACGTGTCCACCGGCTCCAACGACGCCGTGAAGTGGCCGATGACCTTCTTCATGTACGTGGCTTGCGACCACGTGGCCGGATCATCGCCTTCCGCCGTTGTGTTGGTGCGATCCAACACCCGCCAGCGGTCCTGCTCGTAACGCTGCCACCAGCCCGTTGCCAGGGCCGTATGCAACAATTGCTGCAGCGGAACACCTGCGGTCGTGGCCCGTTCCTCGATCGCCAGCAACGAGCTGTCGTTGGAGGCCCCGGTGTAAGCCCGGTATTGCCCGCGGTACTGCCATGCGCGGAACTCGGTGCGCCAATCGCCGTGCGCCTGCGCCTCATTCAGCAGGGCCTGCGTGTGTTCCAATGCAGTGGCGTACTGACCGAGCTGGCTCAACGAGTCGATCGCGGCCCAGCGGGGATCGGCGGTGTGCTCGGTGCTCACGGTTTCCCGCTTGGTGCGGCAGGTGATGAAAAGCGGAACAAGCGATAGCAGGAGGAGCGAGGTGCGGACAAGGCGCATGCGGGTTGTGTTCGTGGACAAAGATCCGTCGGCGGTGGCTATCACCAACGCTGTGCCGGGATGCTCCGTGCGATCTTCGCTTCCATGGAACTCCCCAGCCCCTCGACTTTCTTGGAAAAGCTCCTCGCAGCTGTTGAACGAGATGGCATCGCTACGACATCGTTGGTGATGGACCACCTGTGCTATCGGGTGGAGACCATGGCGCGGTACCACGAATGGAAGGGTCTCCTTTCCAAGAACGGTAGGCTGCTTGGCGAACACCTGATCGGTGGACGGCCCATCGCCACATTCAAACTGAACGATCCGTTCCTGTTCCGAGGACGAGCGATCGAGGTGATCGAACTTCCGGCACCGAAACCGGGAAGTCCCTACCCCGATGGCTACGAACATGCAGAGTTCGTGTTGGGCGAACATCCGCGCTTGTTCGCGGCACGAAATCCAACCCTGACCTGGGACCTCTCCGGTGCGGACAAGCCGATCAATCCGGATGTGCGTTTGAACTATGGCGACTTCAGCGTGAAGTTCCATGAGCGGTCGCTGGAGGAGGTGATCAGGGAGGAGCTTGCTACACCCTGAACCGCTCCACCCGTACCGCCTCATCCAATTCCGCCCCATCGAACAGGTGATCGCACAGGTGTTGCGCACACCACGGAGCGAGCACCACACCGCGCGACCCCAGCCCATTGAACACGAACTCGTGTTCGCCGGTACGCCCAAGGATGGGCCGACGGTCCTTGGAGGCCGGACGCACACCACACCAGTGGTCCAGCACCTCCACCTCGCGCTCCACCATCCGCTCCAGGCGATCAAGCAGGTGGTGCCGCGCCTCATCCGTGGGTCCGCTCCACACATCGTCCCACCCGAAGGTGGCGCCTACACGGTACACATCATCGCCGATCGGTAGCACGAATACACCGCGATGCACGGCTTTGGGGATGAAAAGGCCGGGAATACGCACCGTAAGCCCCTCGCCCTTCACCGGCACCAGGCCTTCGAGGTCGTCGAAAGGACCTCCACACCGGATCACGATCGGCGCACTGTGCTCGCCGATCCGGACGCCATCGGCCACGCGTTCGATATGTGCGTCCTCCACTTGTTCCTCGAGGAGCGCACCCTGCGTACGCAAGTGTGTGCGATGCAGGTGAAGCAGGGCCTGCACATGCACCCAGGCGCAACGCTCGATGATCCCTCGTCCGAACGGTTGCGGTAACGCATCCAGGACCTGGTCGCTGCTGGTATCCATCCGCACGAAGCGGCTGGTTTCCGGCTCGGTGGTGCGCAATTGCCAGATCCCCGCTTCCTGTGCCGTGGGGAAGATGACCACCAGGTGTGTGGGGTTCCAGAAGCTGTGTTCATAGCGCAAGCCGAGGTCGCGGTAGAAAGCCCCGGCGATCGCCAGCATCTCCGACGCCCGCCAGGTGAGCACGGTGCGCCGAAGCGACACCGGATTCACCACACCGGGGGCCACCTCCGAGGCACGGCCCGTGCGGGGTGCGTCGAATACCAGCACCCGCTTGCCGCGGTCCTGCATCGTGACGGAAAGGGCCGTTCCCGCCAGGCCCTGGCCAATGATGATCGCATCGTGGGTGAATGAGGTGGACCGCACACCCCAAAGATCGTGCTATGCCGCCAAAAGTCGCCGCATGCGATGGAGCAACTCTTCCTGGTCGTAGGGCTTCTGCACCAATTCGTTGGCCCCGGTACTGCGCACCGTGGCATGCAGGTGGGGTAGGTCGTACGCGGTCAGTACCATCACCGGGGTGTTGATCCCGGCGGCGCGCAGCTCCTCCACCAGTGCCAGGCCATCGATGTGTGGCAGACCCAGGTCGATGAGGATCATATCCGGGCGCTGATCGACCACGACCTGTATCAGCTGCCGTCCGTCGCGCAACGCGCTCACCTGGTAACCCGCGACCACCAGTCGCTT
>JADLAI010000014.1 GCA_020848295.1 Flavobacteriales bacterium | reverse complement strand
TTGGCCGAAGAGACCCGCGAGATCGCGAAGGTCTTCGAGACCAAGGAGCAGTTCTCGTCACGGACACTGGACAGTGCGGCCATCGCCGAATTCCTGGTGCGACACCCGGATTCCAAGGGCGATGGCGCCGCCATACGCAGTTTCTACGAACGTCGCGGCTACCAATACGCATGGTTCGCGGGCGACACCCTCTCACACGCCGCGTTGGGATTCGCATCCCTTGTACACGGCAGCGATCGGGGCTACCCGGCGGTAACGGAACTGAGTGAGCGGCTGCGTCAGTTGATGGAGCGCCCGGTGGGCAACGACCAGCCACTCTGCGATAGCTGTGGTCAGGACCTGGAGCTCACGCTCACCGCCGAATTCTTCCATTTCGCGAACAAGGAATACGGCGGCCTGGTGGGCAAGGACCTGCGGGAACTGGATTGGTTCATCCCACGCACAAAGAAGAACTACGACCGGCTTCTGGACTCCATCGCTGCGGGTGGCATGGACCTTACCGCGATCGAGCCGCAACATCCGCAGTACGCCCGGTTGAAGCAACACCTGCGGAAGTATGTGATGCTGGATACACTGGTACGATGGGACCCATTGACCCTGGGCGAACGCCGGAAACTGGAACCGGGAGACAGTGCAGGGCTCGTGCCCGACATCCGCCAACGGCTGATGGTACTGGGCGATCTGGTGACCGGCATGGATACGATCGTGCTGAACTCCGCGCACTACGACAGCGTACTTGTACAGGCCGTCCAGCGGTTCCAGGAGCGACACAACCTGTTACCGGACGGAGTGATCGGGGCCAGCGTGATCCGGGCCTTGAACGTGACACCCGCACAACGGGTGCGCAGCATGTTGATCAACATGGAACGCCTCCGGTGGTTCCCCGAATCGTATGCACCGGACCTGATCCTGGTGAACATCCCGGAATTCCGCATGCACATCTTCGAAGGTGGAAAAGAGGCTTGGGGCATGCGTGTGGTGGTGGGCAATGTGGCCACACGAACCGTGATCTTCAGCGATACGCTCACGAACATCGTCTTCAGCCCCTATTGGGGTGTACCGCAGAGCATCGTCCGGAATGAGATCCTACCCGAACTCCGGAAGAACCCGAATTACCTGGCGAAGAAGGGCATGGAACGGATCGGTGGCACGGATGCCAACCCGTTGATCCGCCAGAGACCGGGGGCCGGGAATGCGTTGGGACGGGTGAAGTTCCTATTCCCGAACAGCTACAGCATCTACTTCCACGACACACCGAGCAAAGGAGGCTTCGCACGGGAAAGCCGCGCCTTCAGTCATGGCTGCATCCGCCTCAGCGAGCCGCAACGACTGGCCGAGTACCTCCTGCGCAACGACACCACCTGGACGAAGGAGCGGATCGAAGCTGCCATGAACAAGAAGACCGAGACCTGGGTCACGTTGAAGGAAAAACGCCCGGTCACCATCGGTTATTTCACCGCCTGGGTGGGGGCCGACGACCGGCTCTACTTCTGCGATGATGTGTATGGGCATGACGCCAAGCTGGCCGCCGAACTCTTCTTCGATCCCACGCCGGTACCTGCTCCAACGCCTACGGGGTCGCTTGATCCGCAGCCGTTGTGACCCGGACGGACGGCACCCCGAAATAGGTCGCCAGGCTACGGTTCATCCAATTGGATGCATCGGTCCGGAGTGGGAGCACCACCAGGCAGCGCGGTTGAACCACCTCGTCCAGAACGACCTCCTTCTCCCCTTCCACCTTCGCAGCCATGGTCAGTAGGGCATAACGTTCCTTCATACCCGCATCGTACCGGGACATCCGACCGGTGGCAAGATCAGCGGTCACGAGGCCATCACGCCCGCTCCATAGGAACAAGGTGCATCCAGCGGCGATCAGCCACGACCACCATGGGCGCAGCACCGCGGCAGGGGTCGGCACCCAATGGCGAAGGACGGCTCCATCGCACACGGCGAGCGCCAGGAACCAAGCCGGGATGAAGAAGAAGCAGGCCAAGTTCAACGTGCGGTACTGGCCGAGCAACCCGGTGGGCCAGTAGGTCACCACCATGCTCACGAACAGGCAAGCGAAAGGCAGGAGGATCGCGGCCCATGCATTCCATCGCCGACCAACGCGCGGTACCAGACCGCGATCCTGCCCCTTCCGCAGCAGGAACAGGAAAATGACCGAGGGCAGGGCCAACGGCAGGATCCAAACGAACGCCCACCGTACGGTCTGGCCCATGCTATAGGCCACGGTCCGTAGAAGGTCGTGCCGCAAGGGAAAGAGCGCTTCGCGCGTGGCATTCCCGGGGGCAGCCGCCACCACCAGCGCAGCAACCATGGACGCCACGAACAGGACGGATGCCGCACGGTGTCGCGCATCCCTCTCCTTCCGCAGCAGGAAGAGCATCACGGCAAGGCCGATCACCAGGTAGGCCATGTGTACCTCATTGCTACCCGCCATCCACAGGAGCAGGGCGACTTGTGCAACGTACCAACCCACGGTGAACAAAGCTGGATCACGCCAGGCCCTGATCCAATTGGCCAGGAAGAGGAGACCCAGGGCATTTGCCAGTTGATAGGTCACCGCACCGGTGTACCAATAGAACCCCTCGCTGGCATCGGGCATGAGGTGCAGGTAGAGAAGCACGAAGACCAGCGCCAACGTGCCTGCGGCCTGCCGATCAAGACGAGGTAACAGCACATGCAGGAAGTGATAGGCCATGGCCGTAGTGAACAGGAGCAATGCGATGGCAACGGCCCGGTACAGGATCAGGCCGCGCTCGATCCCCAGGACAAGCGGACCGCGAAGTACGAGCAGGTTGGAAGTGAAGCGGCCGTTCCAGGAGGTGTATTCGCGCAGCCAGCCCTCTGCGAGCGGCGTGTTCATGCCCGCCACGGCATAGCTGAGATCATCGGCATAAGGGTGGATGAACAGCGCCAGGACCAGGTGCCGAAGAAAGGCCACCACCAGGATGGTCCGGATGATCCGTAACGGTGGACCGGGCTTCATCCCCTCAAAGATGAAGGCAGCCGCTCAAAGGCCGATCCTTTCACTCACCCGGTAACGGTCGCGGTCGTCGCCATTGCGACTCACCAGATCGGCCACGAAGCCAGCGGTGAAGAGTTGCACCCCGATCACCATGGCGGTGAGCGCCACGAAGAAGAGGCCGGAACTGGTAACACGTGGTGCAGCGAGGTTGAGCACGAAACTGTACCAGAGCTTCTCACCCACCACCCATGTGGCACAGAGGAAGCCCACCACGAACATGATGGTGCCCAACCCGCCGAAGAAGTGCATCGGTTTCTTGGCGAAGCGGAAGATGAAGGTGATCGTGAGCAGGTCGAGAAAGCCGTTGACGAAGCGGTCCAGCCCGAACTTGGTGCGGCCATACTTGCGCGGATGGTGTTTCACCACCTTCTCACCGATCCGCCTGAAGCCCTCTTTCTTGGCGATGAAGGGGATGTACCGGTGCATCTCGCCGAACACCTCGATGTTCTTCACCACCTCCTTGCGGTAAGCCTTGAGCCCGCAGTTGAAATCGTGCAGCATCACCCCGCTCACCCGACGCGTGGTCCAATTGAAGAGCTTGGTGGGTAGTGTCTTCGAGATCGGGTCGTAGCGCTTCTTCTTCCAGCCGCTCACCAGGTCGTACCCTTCCTCGGTGATCATGCGGTAGAGGGCGGGCAGCTCATCGGGATCATCCTGCAGGTCAGCGTCCATGGTGATCACCACCTCGCCCTGTGCGGCGATGAAGCCTTCGTTGAGGGCTGGGCTCTTGCCGTAGTTCCGTCCGAAACGCACACCCTTCACCCGGACGTCCGCCTTGGCAAGCCGCAGGATCTCGTCCCAGGAACCGTCGGAACTGCCATCATCCACCAGGATGATCTCGTATGAGCACCCCATGCCTCTCAGCACACGGTGCAACCACTCCACCAGGTGTGGTAGCGATTCCCGTTCGTTCAACAGGGGTACGACGATGGAGATGTCCACGGCGCTGCAAGGATAGCACATGGGAACCGGTGCCCGCGTGCAAAGGGTGGATCGTGGATCGCTGGTGGTCGCAGGTCCATCCTTCGCATCGCACGGCATGGATGTTCGCGATGGGCTTTCAACGACCCTACGGCCATGGATCGACAAATGGCATTATCTTTGTGCCGGGGCAAGTCCTGTACGACCAGCTCCCGCTGGATCCCCCAGGGCCGGAAGGCAGCAAGGGCAGGCGGTCGTAGCGGTGCGATACGGGTCGCTTGCCCCTCTTTTTTTGCCCTTACCGAAGGGCGCCTACCTTGGCACCGTGGCAGCCCCCGCAACGAAAGTCGTTCTCATCACCGGCGCCAGCAGTGGGCTGGGCAAGGCCATCGGCCTTCGACTGGCCAAGGCGGGCCATACGGTCTACGGCACCAGCAGACGCCCTCAATTGAATGAGAGCAACGGTGCGTTCACCCTGCTGGCCATGGATGTCACCGACGAGCACTCGGTGGAGGCGGCGGTGGCCGAGGTGATCAAGCGGTCCGGAAGGCTCGATGTGGTGATCAACAACGCCGGACTGGGGATCCAGGGACCAGCGGAGGACATCGCTCCGGCCATGGCCGCCCAACTCCTGGATACGAACGTGCTGGGACCGCACCGGGTGTGCCGTGCGGCATTGCCACGGATGCGCGAACAAGGCAGCGGCCACCTGATCAACATCACGAGCGTGGCGGGCAACTTCGGGCTGCCCTACCGCAGTTTCTATAGTGCGAGCAAGGCCGCATTGGAACGATACACCGAGGCGCTGAGCACCGAAGCGGCCCGTTTCGGGGTGAAGGTGCTGACCATGCAGCCAGGGGAATTCAATACGAACATCGCAGCGGCACGGCTACGACCAGAGGTGATCAGTGAGGTGAACCGCCCCGGATACGAAAAGGCCATGGCCATCCTGGGCAGCAGCCTGCACTATAGTCGGGACCCGGACGAATTCGCGCAGGTGGTGGAGCGGGTGATCGCCTCCGAGGCACCACGGGCCACCTACATCGTGGCGCAGGGCATGCAACGCTTCAGTATATTCCTGAAGAAGATATTGCCCGGCCGCCTGTTCGAGCGTCTATTGCGCAAGCACTACGAGTAGAGGGCATCTCAAAATCGTTCTTGGAAGCGAACTTGCGGGATCTCGCTGCCAGATGAGGCGCGAAACCGGAGCATAGCCGGTGGCTGTGTGAGGATCGAGCAACGAAATATGGCTGTGAAAAACCCAAGGGCACCTCGAAGGATGATCTTGAGATGGCCTCTAAAACCATTTGCGCATTCAGGATCGGCCAAGAGCCGCGCCGTGATCTTTTCGGAGGACGATCCGCGAAACAGGTTGCGTAGCGGGGCCTACGGAATCTGTTTCGCAGAGAAGACATCCGGAAAGAGGCCAAGCGGATCGGCTGGTATTGAATGCGTGGATGGTATGAACGCAGGCGGCTACGGCCTTCGCGAAGGGGAGCAGGGGCGATGTCAAGTAAGGTCCGGACCGGGCCCAGGGTATGTTATGCTGCTCAACGGTCATTTTGCGCATACCGTACCAGGACCGGCCCCCTGCCCTTGCCTTCACTGCTCAACCACATATCGCCGTTGGAGGTGAATGTGATCCCTTCGGCCTTTGGCAGCAGCTTCCCATCGAGCTGGATGAGGTCCACCAGATCGCCCTGGCGGTCGAGCACGAGCAGGGTGCGATCCGTGGCCGAAAGGAGATAGTAGTGGTGCGAGCCGGGGTGTACGGCCACCGAGCTGTACCGCAATTTCAACGCGGACCGCTCCTTGCCCTTCTTCTTCTGTTGCGGCACATCGATGCCCTTCACCGCCGCCTGCTGTTCCAATCGACCCAGGGACACCTTCAGGATCGTGCGCGGTGCCTTCGACGTGGCATCCGGATCAATGGCATAGATCAGTCGTTCATCCTTGCCCTCCTTCGAACCCTTCATGTGATCCTTGGGCGAAACGAGGATCATGCCCGTATGTTCATCGAAGCCAAGGCCCTCGATGTTCCTGTTGGGCACCGCGACCCGGAAGGTGTCCAGCACTTGGAGACGCGACAGCCGATCGCCCAAGCGGTAGACCAGGCCATCGCTGCGCAGGGCGAAGAAGATGTCCCGCACCCGCGTAAGCCCTTCCATGTCCGCCGGGCCAGCGAAAGCCACGCTGTCAATGACCTCTCCGGTGCGCACGGAGAGGAAATACACGCTTGCCGATTCGTCATGCACACAAGCGAGGGTCGTATCGTCCACATCGGTGAGCGCGGAGACCTCGACCAGGAAGGAAGGCAGCTCAAAGACCTGTGTGGGCCGCTTCATGTCATACGGGATGGCGCTGGTCGGCCGATCCTTTTGCGCGGTGGCACAACCGGAGAGCAGGAGCGCGAGCAGGAGGATGTTCCGCATGGTGCAAAGGAACGAAGCCGGATACCCCGTACACCGCCGGCACCTGAACAGGGAGCAGGTATTTCCTATCGGATATCCGATCTCAGCCGAACTACTTGCTCTTCCCAACATAACGGGATGAACCGATTTCCGCCTTGCTTCCCCGCGCGAATGGCACACGGTACTTGACCGGTACTACGCCCCGCACTTCCTTCGCACACCCGCTTCCATGCGCCACATCTTCCCTGGTCGCTCGTTCATCCTGGTCCTCGTGGCCGCGTTGGGCTATTTCGTGGACATCTACGATCTGGTGCTCTTCAATGTGGTGAAGCGGGAGAGCCTGGAGCACATCCTTGGCGTGGGCCATCCGGGGATCAAGGACATGGGGATCCACCTGTTCAACTTCCAGATGGTGGGCATGTTGGTGGGCGGCATCCTCTGGGGCGTTTGGGGCGATAAGCGAGGGCGCATCACGGTGCTCTTCGGCAGCATCCTGCTCTACTCGGCGGCCAACATCGCCAATGCCTTCACCGTCGATCTGACCACCTACGCCATCGTGCGTTTCCTGGCCGGGGTTGGTCTGGCCGGAGAACTGGGCGCGGGCATCACCCTGATCACCGAGACGCTCCCAAGGGACAAACGCGGGTATGGCACCCTGGTGGTGGTGACGGTTGGCGCATTGGGTGCGGTGTTCGCGGCGGAAGTGAGCGCGCAGGGGCAACGTCTCGGCGGGTTGCTCACTGCGATCACGGGCACTGCACTGATGAACTGGCAGGTGGCCTACCTCGTGGGCGGCCTGATGGGCCTGGTGCTCTTGGCCCTGCGTGTGGGCACCTTCGAGAGCGGTCTCTTCATGCATGTGCGGGAGAAGGAGGTGCGCAAGGGTGACCTGCGCCTGCTCTTCAACGACCGGGAGCGCTTCCTGCGGTACCTCAGCTGCATCCTCATCGGCATACCGGTGTGGTACGTGATCGGGGTGTTGGTGAGCCTTTCGCAGGATGTCTTCGTACCCGCTCTTGGCATCGACACCAGCAGCCTGGATGTCGCAGGATCGAAGAGCATCAACGGCGAAGCCATCAAGTACGCATACATCGGCCTGAGCGTGGGCGACCTGTTGAGCGGGCTGTTGAGCCAGTGGTTGCGCAGCCGTAAGAAGGTCATCCACCTCTACCTGCTCGCGAACCTGGTGCTCACCTTGATCTTCCTCTTCGGCATGCGGGGCGCATCCATCGCCGCCTACAACTGGCTCTGCCTCGCGCTGGGCACCGCCACGGGTTATTGGGTCATCTTCGTCACGGTGGCCAGCGAGCAGTTCGGCACCAACATCCGCAGCACAGTGGCCACCACCACACCCAACTTCGTGCGCGGCTCGGTGGTGCCGCTCACGGTGCTGTTCAATGGGCTCTTGGTCCCCTTCGGAAGCATCACCAGCGCCTTAGTGGTGGGCATCATCAGCATCGGTGCGGCATTCTGGGCCACTACGCGGGTGCGCGAGACCTTCGAGCGGGACATGGATTTCGTGGAGGGTCCTACCATTTCGCAGTAAGGATCGCTATTGAGATGCGCCGCGATCTTTACGCAGGACGTCCCGCAATGCCTCGTCCTGAAAAAAGTTGACGGGTCACTGATACGGTGGAGAAGGAACGGTCGATCATGGGTGACAGGGTGCGAAAGTGCGATGGTGCGAGAGACGTGACCATCGCACCCTCGCACTTTCGCACCCCATGGATCATTCTGACCAGGATGATCGAGAGACCGGATCTTCATCCCTGACTCAATAAGATCTTGAACTCCTTTGAAAATCCTATCTTCAAGGGCTGTTTTGTGGCAACCTTCTTCAGGAGAGGACACACGCCAACCCATGCGCGACCCACGTTTATCCGAAGCCCTGCCCGAACTGATCCGCGAAGGGCTGCTCAGCCCCGACCAGGCCGAACGCATCCGGGCGCACTACCAGGCAGGAAAAGAGCAGGTGGGTAACCGACAGTTGTTGGTCTTCGCCATCCTGGGCAGCCTGCTTGTGGGTCTGGGCATCATTTTGATCATCGCACACAACTGGGACGACCTTCCCCGCTCGCTTCGCACGTTGCTGGCCTTCGTTCCGGTGCTGCTTGGTCAGGGCCTGGTGTGGTATACGATGCGCCACCGACCTACGGTGGTCGGCTGGCGCGAGGGCGGTGCCGTATTGCTGGCCTGTGGGCTTTGCGCTTGTGTGGCGCTCATCAGCCAGATCCACCACATCGAAGGTGAATTGAGCGGCTACCTGCTCACGTGCAGCCTGCTGATCGCTCCGTTGCTTTACCTCCCTGGGTCGTTCGTGGTGGCCCTGGGCTACCTGGCATTCGTGACCTGGTACGGCACCGCGGTGCGCTCGGAGGGCTGGGGCGCGACGGATCTACCATGGATGGCACTTCCCTTGTTGGCCATCTTCGTTCCGTACTACTTGCAACGTGCCCGCCAGGATGGGGGCTCCGTGGGTTTCTGGTGGCTCAGCCTCTTCGCGGCGGTATCCTTCGCGACCATTTCGCAACTCTTCTACCGGGAATGGACCATGCTACACGTGCTGGGTTTGGTGGCGCTCTCAGCCGCCTTTACGCTTGTGCCGTGGTTCACCTCGCGTCCGGAGCTTCGGATCTGGCCCTGGGTACTGGTGGGCGGCTTGGGGCAGTTGGTCCTCTTCTTCATCTTCAGCTTCCGACCGGTGTGGGAGGAATTGCTCGATGAACCGGTCCGCACCATGGGGGCGGATGCGGTACCGGTCGCCATCCTGCTCGCCATCGGAGCAGGTGCGATCCTCTTGGCCGCACGGCGGCGTCGGCCATTGGAACGCTGGCCTTATCCCGAAGGCTTCATCCTATTCCTGCTCGCGTACATGGTGGGGCTCGCCTCGCCAAGCCTGGCGGTGGTGCTCATCAACCTGGCGCTACTGGCCATGGGGGTGGTCACCGTACGACATGGGATCGAGCAGGGATCGCTGCGCCGCATGAACCTGGGGCTGAGCGTGCTGAGCCTCACCATCCTGCTTCGTTTCTTCGACACCGACCTGAGCTTCGTGGTCCGCGGCCTTGTGTTCATCGCGATCGGCGCGGGTTTCCTGTACATGAACATGCGCCTTGTGCGCCAACGCCAGCAGCATGAAAGCACGAAATAAGTGGGCTGCATTCGGGGTCATGGTGCTGTTTCAACTCGCACTGCCCGCCTGGATGATCGTGGAACAGGAACGTATCCTTACCGAAGGCGACGTCTTCCTTTTCCGCACGGCGCCCATCGATCCCCGCGACCCATTCCGAGGCGAGTATGTGACGCTGAGCTACGAAGCGGAGAGCGGCCAGTGGTCGGTCCCTGGGGAAAGCAGCGCGGAGTTCACAAGGCATTCCGCCTTCGCGATCCTGGGAACGGACGCGGACGGCTTCGCTCACATCACCCGTCTCGAGCTGGAACGCCCCACCGAAGGTGCATTCGTGCGGGTGGAGTTCATGACCTATGGGGATGGCGGTGTTTCGCAGGTCGCCCTACCCTTCAGCCGCTTCTACCTGGAGGAAGGCGACGGGGCCATCACCGAAGAACTGCTGCAACCCCAGTGGTCAGGCGATACCGTGCAACAGGTGCTACCAGCTCATGCAGTGGTGCGTATCCGCAAAGGCGAGGCGGTGATCGAGGACCTGATGGTAGGCGGCCGGTCCATACACGACCGGCTCAAGGATCAAGCGGCGCGATCCGGCGACCCGACCGCTATTTCGGGATCAGGCGGATCGTGAACTCGTGCGCGGTTTCGCCGGGCGCAACGGTCATCCGCTGCACGAAAGTCCTGTACCCGTTCTCGGCAACGCGCAACTCCAGAGCCCCGGTGGTCCGGATGATGAAGGCGTAGTTCCCCTCGTTGTTCGTCCGGTTCACCGCCTGCCGGTGTCCATCGCCATCATACCACTCCACCAAGGTCTCCAACAAAGGGATGCCGGTGGTGGCATCGACCACCGTACCATGTACTTGCACTTGCAGGGTATCCTGTCCCGCGGCACCCAGTGTGGCGAGGCCGATGGTCGTGGTGAAAAGGGCACGGATCATCGCACGAGCCGGGTTGAAGGGGGCTGGGGCGGGATCGTGACCAGGGTGCTCTCCTTGCGCACCGTGGCCAATACCGCACCGATGGAGGCCATGACGGGCGCGACCATCACACCGAGCAGGGGCAGCTTCATGACCAGGCTGAAGAGGGCGCCATTAGCGAGCACCGCACCGATGCTGTCATTCACGGCCCTTACGCTCTCCCCGATCCGCATGCGTCGGCGTTCGAAGACGTAATCGAACATGCTGAAGCCATAGAAATAGGCCGAAACGATGAAGAGCAGGATGAAGGAGACCGGTGCGAGCAACGGCACGAAAAGGGTGAGGAACCAGATGCCCACGGTGAAAGCAAGTTCGAGGATGCCGTTGCGTAGGGCGATGAGCGCACCGCGCAGGGCATCCTTCAGCAACTGGACACCACCGAAGGGAAAGCGGCGGCCGGTGAGGACCTCCTCGGTACGTTCACTGGCATAGGCCAGCAGAGGAGAGAGCAGGATGAGCACGATGTACTTATTCGCCACGAAGAGCAGGTAGGCCACGGCCAGCTTGAGCAGGATCGGGACGATCACACCCCGCGCACCGTTGAGGAAGGCCTTCGCCGAGCTCCACCAGTCCTGGGCAGCGGCGTCCACGGGCAGTTCCAGTCGAAGGGCCACCCAGTCGCTGAGGCGCTCAACGGGCCCTTCGAGCAGTGCGAGCAGGCCGAAGGCCAATAGCACCCACAATAGCACGGGTATGAGGAACATCCAGGCCATACGGTTGTCCAGCGCGAATCGGAAGGCGCGGACGAAGCCGGAAAGGCCCAAGCGGAAGTCGCGGGAGAAGGACATACGGCAAAGATCGTTGTTGACCGTTCGCGGAGCTGGGTTCGGGGGGGGGATGACAGATCCCGTGCCTTTCCGATCGCGTTATCCTTGGATGGGCATTTCAAGCGCCATTCGTGATGGACCGCGAAGCGGGCCGCTCGGCAGCGCTCCTCTACCTTTGACCTCGCATGGATCTGGATCCCCTCACCGCCATTTCGCCGATCGACGGTCGTTACCACGAACGCACACGCCACCTGACCCGATGGTTCAGCGAGCACGCCCTCATGCGGTATCGGCTGCACGTGGAGCTGGCCTACTTCCGGTTCCTCTGCGGGATCCCCTTGCCGGAGTTGGAACACACGCCACTGGCGACGCTGGCATCGGTGGAACGACGGATCGCCGAATTGAGCGCCAACGATGCACAACGCATCAAGGCCATCGAAGCGGTGACGAATCATGATGTGAAGGCGGTGGAATATTTCCTGAAGGAGCGGTTGGAGGACGTGGGCCTGGGGGAACAGTGCGAGTTCGTACACTTCGCGCTCACCAGCCAGGACATCAACAACACGGCCCTGCCGCTGCTGATCAAGGACTTCCTGTTCGAGGCATACCTTCCCGCCCTCTCCGACGTACGCGACCACCTGCATGGCCTCGCCTTGGACTGGGCACGTGTGCCGATGCTGGCCCGCACCCACGGGCAGCCCGCTTCCCCCACATCACTCGGCAAGGAATTCCAAGTATTCGTGGAGCGCCTCGACGGGCAGATGAAACTCCTGCGGGAGGTGCCCTTCACCGGAAAGTTCGGTGGTGCCACGGGGAACTTCAACGCCCACCACGCGGCTTATCCCGAATACGACTGGGTGCGGTTGGCGGATCAATTCCTTTCGACGGAACTTGGTCTGACCCGGCAGCGGTTCACCACGCAGATCGACCACTACGACAACCTGGCGGCCTTGTTCGATGGCATGCGGCGGATCAACACCATCCTGATCGACCTCTGTCGGGACGTGTGGCAGTACATCAGCATGGACTACTTCCGGCAGCGTGTGAAACAAGGCGAAGTGGGCAGCAGTGCGATGCCGCACAAGGTGAATCCGATCGATTTTGAGAACGCCGAGGGTAACCTGGGGCTTGCCAACGCCCTGTTCGGCCACTTGAGCGAGAAGTTGCCGATCAGTCGGCTCCAACGCGACCTCACCGACAGCACGGTGACACGCAACATCGGTGTACCCATGGCCCACACCATGATCGCGGTGGACGCCGTACAGAAAGGGCTGGGCAAACTCCTGCTGAACGAAGTGGCGCTCCTGAAGGACCTCGACGCCCAGTGGCCCGTGGTGGCCGAAGGGATCCAGACCATCCTGCGGCGGGCCGGATATGCACAACCCTATGAGGCACTGAAAGCCCTTACACGGGGGAAGGACCGGATCGGTCAACAGGATATCGCTGCGTTCATCGACATGCTCGATGTGAGCGAAGAGGTGCGTGCGCAACTGCACGCGCTCACACCGCGCAACTACACCGGGATCGACCTGCTCGGTCGTTGAGCATAGTGGCCATGCGTGTAACAACCGTGTTTGCGGTGGTGATCGGCCTGTTGGCTGCGGTGGGGATCGGCACCACCCTCCTGAGCGACCACCTGCTGAACACCCATGCGGAGAACAAGCTCTTCGAGGACGTGGCCACTGTTCCGCACACACCGGTGGCCTTGGTGCTGGGCACCACGGCCGGGGCACGCAGCCGGCCGAACGCCTATTTCGTGAACCGCATACGCGCCGCCGCAGCCCTCTATCATGCTGGCAAAGTGGACCACCTGCTGCTCACCGGCGACAACGGGACCATGAGCTACAACGAACCGATGGACATGTTCCGCAACCTGTTGACCCTGGGCGTGGACAGCAGCGCGATGACCCTTGACTTCGCGGGCTTCGACACCTATGATTCCGTGGTGCGGGCCAAAAAGGTATTCGGGCAGGACCGGTTGTTGATCGTGAGCCAGCGCTTCCACAACGAGCGTGCCTTGTACATCGCCAAAGCCAATGGCATCGATGCGATCGCCTTCGACGCGGATGAAACGGGGATCATGCGCAATGGATGGAGCTGGATCCGCGAACGTGGCGCGCGATTGAAGATGTGGAAGGACATCCTGTTGGATGCACAGCCCCACTTCCTGGGTGAACCGATCACCTTGGGCACACAGGGGTCCGGGACGGGATCCCGTTGACCGATCCGGCATGGTCGTACATGTGGCGCCTTACCCGTTGTTCGGCATACACACCACCGATCGCCAGAGGCATTGATCACGGCCGTGGCGAACTGCGATCCCCAACGGCCCAACGATCGCATTCGTCGGGTCAACAGCCAACCTTGCCGTAAACCTGAACGAGAGCACGGATCGGCGCATACGTCGTGTGTTCCTTTGCGCGTTGCGCAATGGACGGTCCATCCGCAGGAATGCCGACACCGACATGGATGGACCCGTGCGGAAGACCTACACGATGCAGCAAGGACGGACCACGACCGACGAGTCCCGATCACGAGCCTCCATGCCTCCATGCGGAATTGGATCCGATAGTGCCCGTATTGCGAAATGAACGCTGTTGTTGATCGTGTGGTCGGGTCGCATGTTGGCGATGCGCAGGATGGGATCGGCCATTCGTATGAGCGGCCAAGCTTGGTGCGCGAGCACTCGCCTGATGTGGATGGGGCGCATTCCTCCGACGTGGTGCACAGCAGGGATCGTGGCCAAAAAACGCTCAGGACACTATTGCATTGGAATCTCGGTGCGGCCGTGGTCCTTTCCAGTGCCTTGGTCGTGAACGAGGTCCACATCCAACGCCGGGTATCGGCTCAGCTACACTCGGACCTGGCATCGATCCCATTCAACCGGGTGGCCCTGGTCCTGGGTACTTTGCCCGTGGCGCATGATGGTAGCGCCAATCCTTTCTTCGCCGAGCGTATGGAGGCTGCGGCAGCCTTGTACTGTTCCGGTCGGGTCCAGCACTTGATCCTGAGCGGCGATGCGGACATCTGGGGCTATGATGAACCGACCGAGATGCGTACCGCGTTGATGGCCATGGGGGTCCCGGAGATGGACATGACCTTGGACCGTGCCGGGTTGAACACCTTTGAATCGGTACGCCGGATGCGCACGGTGTTCGGCCAGGAACGTTTCACGATCGTGAGCCAAGGCTACCACAACGAGCGTGCGACTTACATCGCAGAGGAATTGGGGGCGGACGCAGTAGCCTTCAATGCCAAGGCACTGCCGATCATCCACGCGAAACGCACCTGGTTGCGGGAGCGGTTGGCCCGGGTGAAGATGTGGGTGGACCTCCTCTGTTCGCCCAGGCAACGCTGATGTGGCAGCCTGTCGGCCAGTTGCCCGGGGAGGGATCAAATACCGAACTCCACTTGGAACATGGCGGACCAATGGTTACCAATTGCATCAAGGGCCATGTCGCTATTCAGCCAGTGATAACCCAGGTAGGCTTGTAGTTTGATGCGATGCCCGTTCAGGTACTTGGAGGTACCGAGCAGAATTTCCTCCGCCCGATCCGCGAGTTGATCGGTATTCGCACCGGGATCCACCACGGTGTAACGTGTGGCGATCTCGTACTTGCTCCGCAGGTATTTGCTGAGCTGGGCATTCACCCCGATCCCGGTAGGCACGTAACGGATGGCACCAGCAGCGTTCAAGGTGATGGGATCGTCGCAGCGCCGGTCGAAGTATTCGCCACTGAGCGCCCAGCCTTGATACTTGAGCACCGCATCGGCGATGAAGGTGTTCATGGTGCGCGGTGCGTACAAGGCATTCCCCAATTGGCCACCGGTACGGACGGCACGGTCGTTGTGGTTGTACACCGCACCCACGGAAAGCCTGGGCTTGGGCTCGAACTCCAGGTCCCCTTCGGAGTAGTCGCCTTTATCGCGGAAGGTGCCCAGGGGCAGCCATTCGATGCGTCCTGTGTAGGCCAGGCCAGAGTTGCCCGGAGGGGCGCCACGCCCATCACCACTGGAGATCGCGCCCTTCACCTGCCACTGCTGGACGGTGGATAGCGGGAGGGTCCAGGAAAAGAAGAAGCCGAAATCGCGGTCGAGGGTGAACGCACTGTTCGCCGCGGAGCGGTCAGGGAATTGCTGGTTGCCACTGCTGATGACCCGTTGCCTGTTCCCCGGTAGTTTGGTCTGCCCCACCCCGATGTGGAAGCGCTTATTGAAATGATGGTAGACCATGGCATCGCGGATGGTCTGCGGCACCTTACCCCCTTCCAGGTCCATGTCGGGACGGGAGAAGTTGACCTGGATGTAATAGCGCCATCGCTCCGACATCACGTGGCCCTCTAAGCGCAAGCGCAGGCGCCGGATCCGGAAGTCGGTGGTGGTAATGTCGAGATCATCCCCACCCACCGTGGTCACACCCATCCGGTTCTGCATCCGGAAGCGAAAGTTCATCCGGAAGAGGCTGTCCTTGCGGATCGAGATCCCATCCCCCACTTCGATCAACGCCTTTCCATCGGATCCGGTTTGCGCCACCAGGTACAAGGGGCCAATGCCCATGAACATCGCACAAAGGATCGCCGCTCTACGCATCGTTCCACAAAGAACAGGAATGTGGTGGAACCGGAACTGACCATTGCGGGTCATGCGGATCCGATGCGCCGCAAGCGCACACCGCCAGGGAAGGTCGGACACCCTATTCCGAAAGCAGGGACCGTTGGTACTTGATCAGGTCCGTGGCCGGGATCCGGTCGAGACCCAAGGCACGCATCATCGTGATCAACTGCCCGCGATGCTGGGTACCGTGGTTGCAACAATGCAGGATCATGTGCCAGCGTGGCTGTTCGTGTCGGGAACCACGCAGATCGTGATAGACCACGTTCTCCGCCAGCCAGGCATCGGTGGAACCGTGGACCAGGTCCCGGAGTCGTTGCGTGTAGGGCAGGAGCGTCGTCAAGGCCATATCCGGCTCGGCGGGCCATGGGATCGGCGTTCGTCCCAACAGGCGGTGGAGCCAGGCATTCTCCCCATCACGGATGTGCATCAGGGTGGCGCGCAACGAAGGAAAACTACTGGCCACGGGGGTGTCGAGCAATTCCTCACGCTCCTCTCGTAGCCGTTCCACGAATAGGGTATTGGCCCAGACGGAATAGTCCGTCAATTGGCTCAGGAGCGGGTGCATGGACATGTGAGGTGGATAACCTTGTTAAAAATACGACATCGACCTTCATCGATCCAGGTTTCATATCCGTCGAAATTCGCAGGAACCAATCGATCATGATCACCACGCTATTCGGCAAGAAGAGGATCACCGAGGAGAAACTGGCCAATGTGTTCGTGAACGCCATACTGGAACTGGTGGAGCAAGGCTTCCCCGTGGTGGCGGCGGAGATCAATGAATCACCCGAATTCCAGGCAAGCCCTTCGATCGCGGACACCGACGACGATGCGTTCGCCCTGATCGTGCTGGCGGCCAACCTCACCGAAGCACAGCGGATCCTGGGTCCCGGGGTTGATAAGCGTGTCACGGCGCTCGCCATTTCGAAGTTCGCGCAAGCCTGGGGCCTCCAGGTGCCTGATCTGGAGCGCGAGGTGCGTGAGCTAAGTGGTCAGATGGACCGGCTCAACTTCCCAAGCAAGAACACCGTGTATGCCATGGGCAAGGTGCTCTTCCAACAGTATGAGCTATTCTGTTACCAGGACAGCTACTTCCGCGAAATGAAGGCGCCGAACCCGATCATCCTGAAACGGTTGAACGGCCTGATGGGCTATTTCCTTTGGAACTGGAAGGAGGTGAACGAACAGTACAGGATCGTCTGACCGTTCGCGGCCAGGCCCCTATGAAAGAAGCGCCCCGTAAGGCGCTTCTTCGTTTCATCCCCGCCCCGATCCGATCAGGTTCGCACTGGACGACCGACGACCTGTCGACCCTCCATCGGGATCAATGATCAACCTTATCGGGTCACACCCATGTCAATATGCGAAGCGGGGTACGTTGGATCGGCACGAGAGAGCGGATCGAACGGACCCTACTGAGCCTTCCGAATGCCCAGTCGTTCCACGGCCATTTCAACGATGCCTTCGCCGATCGCCAGCGCGGCGGTCGCTGCAGGCGATGGCGCATTAAGTACATGGATGTGACGTCCACGGCTCTCGATCCGGAAATCGTCCACCATGTTGCCATCGGCACCCAGGAGCATGGCTCGCACCCCGGCACGTCCCGGCTTCAGATCGTCCATGGTGAGTGAGGGGATCAGCCGTTGGAGCGTCCGTAGGAAGAGCCGTTTGCTGAAAGCCCGGCGGTATTCATTGATGCCGTAGCTCATGTTGTTCAGGAAGAGCTTCCAGGTGCCCCCGTAGGAAAGGGCTTCCATCGTGTCCTTGAGGTCGAGATCGGTCTTGCCATAGCCTTCGCGTTTGAAGGTGAACACGGCGTTGGGGCCGCATTCGATGCTACCATCGGTCATGCGCGTGAAGTGAACACCGAGGAAGGGGAAGCGTGGATCGGGGACGGGATAGATCAGGTGGCGCACCTTGTGTACACCCTGGTCGGTGAGGTCGTAGTAATCGCCACGGAAACCAACGATCCGTTCCTTCACCACTGCGCCGTCCATCCGAGCTAAGCGATCGCTCTGCAGGCCACCGCAGAAGATCACGTACCGCGCGGTGTAGGTCCCTTTCGAGGTGCGCAAGGTGGTGTGGTCGTTCCCTTGTTCGGCAGCTAAGAAGGTCTCGCCCAGGTTCACCCGGCTGGCGGGCTGGCGCGTGGTGGCGATCCGGGCCATGGTCTCCGTGGCCCCCCGGAAATCGATGATGCCGGTGCAGCCCACACGCAGGCCGGCGATGCCCTGGCAATGGGGCTCGATCTCGCGGATCCGCTCGGGTCCCACGCGCTCCATGTCCTCGATCCCGTTGGCGATCCCGGTCTGGTGGATCTTCTCCAACCGGGGCAGTTCTTCCATATCGGTGGCCACGATGAGCTTGCCGCACACATCGTGTTTGATGCCATGCTCCTTCGCGAAGGCGACGAGTTCCCGGCGGCCGGTCACGCAGTTCTTCGCCTTGAAGCTGCCGGGTTTGTAGTAGATCCCGCTGTGGATCACACCGCTGTTGTGGCCGGTCTGGTGGTCGGCCAGTGCGGCTTCCTTCTCCAGGAGCAGGATCCGGGAATCCGGGAAACGCGCTTGTAACTTGTACATGGTGGCGGCTCCCACGATGCCACCTCCCACGATCACCACATCCCAGTCCGGTCGTTCGTTCATAGGTCCATTTGCTACGGTGGCGAAGGTAGTCGGCAGCCCACCGAAGAGCCGCGGCCTCAATCCCCGGCACTCACCTCCGGCACCTCATGACGGGGCACCATGAAGAGCAGGACGAACCCGATCACAAAGAAGCTGCCGATGATGATGACGGTGTTGCGCAGATCGCCGGTGAGTTGGAAGACGAGGCCGAATGCGAAGGTGCCGAGCACGGTGCTGAGATAATAGCTCACATCGTAGAAAGCGAAGTAGGAAGTGTGGTCGATGGTCTCTGGCAGGAACTTGGAATAGGTGCTGCGCGAAAGGGCCTGGCTACCGCCCATCACCAGGCCCACGCCGCTGGCCAGCAGGTAGAACTCGTTCGACCACTGGATGCCGTAGGCCGCCACGCACAGCGCAACCCACACAGCCGCCCCGATCATGAGTGCCCCGATGTTGCCGAAACGCGCACTGAGGCGCACGAAGAGGAAAGCGCCGAGAACGGCCACCAGTTGAATGAGGAGGATGCTGATGATGAGGCTATCATCCCCGATGGGGCCGATCGTTCCGTCCGGACCCACCTCTTTGATCTCCTCCTTGGCGAAACTCACCGCCAGGTACATCACCGTCTGTATGCCCATGTTCAGGACGAAGAAGGCCATGAGGTAGCTGTTCAGGCGCCGTGTGGTCCGCAGTTCGCGCCAGGTCTTGCGCAGCTCGCGGTAACCGTTGGCGATGATCCGGCCCTCGGGTCGGCGACCGTACGGATCGTCGGGTAGCACCCGGAATGCGAGTTGGGCGAAACCAGCCCACCAAAGGCCAACGGTGATGAAGGTGAGTCGGGCAGGCCAACCGTCGCGGTCGGGTATGCCCAGCAGGGTGATGCCATCGCCATCGGGGTCCATCACCATGAGCAGGTTGATGATGAGCAGCAGCACACTGCCGAGGTAACCCATGGTATAGCCCCGGGCACTGATGCGGTCGTGGTCCTGCCTCTCGGCGATCTCCGGTAGGAAGGCATCGTAGAAGACCAGGCTGCCGCTGAAGCCCGCGCAGGCCAGCATCACCAGCACCAGGCCGGCCCATAGGTGCTCCATATCGAAGAAGAAGAGGCCCGCACAGCTGGCCGCGCCGAGGTAGCAGAAGCCCTTCAGGAATGTCTTCTTCTGGCCGGTGGAATCGGCGATACCACTGAGGATGGGGGAGATCAATGCGATGAGCAGGAAGCCGGCGGATAGCGCATAGGAGTACAGTGATTGCGCAGGTAGGTCGTAGCGTTCCAGCACGAGGTCCACCCCATCCCGATGGGTGACAGCCGTGTAGAAGATCGGGAAAACAGCACTGGAGATGGTGAGGGAGTATACCGAGTTGGCCCAGTCGTACATGGTCCAACCACGGATCACACGCCGGTCCCCGATCATGGGTCTTACGGAAGTGTGATGCGCCTGTTGTGCCATGGCTTTTGTGGGGGCGGGAAAGGTAGTGGAGGCACGAAGGCCGGAAGGATCCGGGTCACCCCCGCTCCTTCCGGCCTTCATGGAGCCACATCGGCGTTCCTTACTTCACCAGTTCCACCTCCACACGGCGGTTCTTGCTCATACCCACCTCGGTGCCACCGGTGTCGGCTGGTTCATCGGCGGCACGGGCCTCCACGGTGATGCGTGCCGCATCGATGCCCGCCTCGACCAATGCGGCCTTCACCGCCTCCGCACGTTCCTTGGCCAGGGTGAGCAGGTCCGGGCGCACCCGGGTGCGTTCCATTTCCGTGGCATCCATGTGCCCCACCAGCTTCACCTTCACGGCAGCATCCTCCTTCATGTGGGCCACCATATCGGCGAGCCAGGGCTCCATGCTGGTATCGAAGCTGCGTTGGAAACGCTTGAAGTAGAACACCTGGGCATCCACCTTCTCGGCGGGTTTCAAACTCGGATTGATCGTGCCTTTCCGGCTGAAGATGTATTCACTTTCCGCCTTATCGAGTTGTTCGCAGGTACACTCGCCCCGGTTCTTGATCGGATAGAGCTCCACGTTGTCCACGTAGTAGTACGCACTGAACACCTGGGGCCGCGATTCACCCTTCGGGCGCTTGGTCTTCACGTTCGGGGTCTTCTCGTTGGCGGCGAAGTTCCCAAGCACCAGGTATTGTTCCGTACCTGCAGCCTCGTATACACCACACACACCCTGCCAGCTGAACATATCATCCTGGATGTTGGTGCGCAGGTTGGGCACCTTCACCTCGTAGGTCAAGCTGCTCTCGTCGTCCTTCTCCACCCGTTGTTTGCCGATGTAGGCACCGATCTCCCCGGCGGCATATTTGCTCAGGTCGCCGAGGCTCACGTAGAACTTCACGCAGTACAGGGAATCCTTCTTCATCTGCTTGGCCAGCTTGGCCTGCAGGTAGGTGCGTGGTTCCTTGTTCTGGTAGCTCCATATGCGCATCCCCGCGTAATTGGTTCCGCTCAGCGCGGACTGTTCACCGGCCAGGTTCTTCGGGGAGGATACATTGGATTCCACCGGAGCACCTTCACTGAAGAGGTCTGCGCTCTTCTTGGTGGGGCTTTCCCAGCCAGTGGCATACAGGATCCCTCCTGGACGTTTCAACTTTTTGCCCTCCAGGGTCTCGAAATCCCCATTGGCGACCCAGTTGCGGTCGTGGTTGAACTTGTCCTGACCGAACAGGGAGGTGGCCGAAACGACCAGGATGGAAATGAAAAGTGTTCTCATGTGCTTCGAATGCCGGGCAAGTTAGTACCTACCGCGGATCATGCCAGACCATTGCGAAGTTCGTGCCGCAATGCCCGACCCCTTGTGTTTCAGCGGAGGAAGGCCCAGCCCACGGCGAGGTGGAGAACATGCTGGCGGGTCTTCAGCAGCTCGGTATCGGACTCCAGGTAGCCGATGCCATGGCCATAGCGCAACCCCAGATCGAGTCCCTGTTCCAAGCGGTGGTTGAGACCGGCGACCACCTCCCAGCACCATTCATTCAGGCCGGTCACCGTATCGTCGGTGGTGGACAATGGTACGCTCAGGCCCGGGAACAAGCCCCCGATCGAAGCGATCCCGTTCGTTTCGGTATGGTTGGCCAGCAGGTACCTGGCCGAGGGGCCAATGAGCACCGAGGTGCGCGGTGTGATCCGGTAGCCGAACAGCAGTGGCAGTTCGACGGTGGAACGCTTCACCTTCATCTCGCCCTCCACCCGAGCGGTGATCCCGAGCATGGCAGGGGACTCGAATTCGGAACGGATCGTAAAGGTGCGGACGGCATAGTGCGGTTCGGGTCGCACGAAAAGGACATCGCCGAGGTTGAATTCAGCAAAGGCGCCACCGTGATATCCGAAACCATCCTCCACCTCGGATGTCGGCGTTCCAGCGGGCACCTGATCCCCTGGGCTCAAGGTGGTGAGGGTGCGGTCCACCCCGGCTTTGATCCCCACCACGGGCTGGGCCATCAATGCACTGCACAGGCACAGGGCG
>JADLAI010000013.1 GCA_020848295.1 Flavobacteriales bacterium | reverse complement strand
CGATCCTGCCTCCAGAAAAGCGGCTTCGCGAGTTGCTTCCTGACTCGTTCGTTTACTACAAGCCCAAGGATATCGTTAGCGGCGATTTTTACTGGGTGGACCGGATCGATGGTCGGGTCGCCTTCGCGGCCGTGGACTGCACCGGGCACGGAGTGCCCGGTGCTTTCATGAGCCTGATCGGGCACAATGGGTTGAATCAAGCCGTGCGCGAGTCCGGAGCAAGCCGACCTTCGGTGGTGCTGAAGACCTTGAATAAACTGGCGTACGAAGCACTGCACAAGGATCGTGAACAATTCCTGGTGCGTGATGGTATGGATATGGCCCTCTGCAACTTCGACCCTGATCGCAAGGTGTTGGAGTATGCGGGCGCCAATGCTCCGTTGTACCTGGTGAGAGATGGTGAGGTGCTGCGTTTCCTGCCGGACAAGCATCCGATCGGAAGCTTCGAACTGGAGGGCCAGGAGTTCACGGACCACCGGATCAAGCTACAGGAGGGGGATATGGTCTACATCTTCTCCGATGGCTACGCCGACCAATTCGGTGGGCCCAAGGGGAAGAAGTTCCTTCACAAGCGATTCCGCGAACTGTTGCTGCAGATCAGCAACTATCCCACCGCCAGCCAAAGCGGTATGTTGGAAGAGGCTTTCCGCGGTTGGCGCGGCCTCCACGAACAGGTGGATGACATCCTGGTGATCGGGATGCGTGCCTGAAGCCAGGCCCTTCCCTGGGTAAGGTCGGTCCTATCAGCCCTGCATCGTCCATCCACCACCTACGCCGGTGGCGATCGGATTCATGCACACCACAGGGATCTGCGCCTCATTGGCGATGATCTCCTGCTCATACGGCACTCCCAACAACCCGAAGATGTTCCCTTCCGTGAGGTTCATGATCGCGATCAGGTCCGCATCCATTTCCACCGCATGCCGCAGCACCGCCTTAACGAAGTCGCCGCTATCTTCTTTCGCAATGGTGGCCACGTGTTCGATGCCTCGTTCGCTGAGGTACTGTTCCGCGAACTTGATGTGATTGAGCAACTGCCGGTGCAAGAATTCATCTTCTTCCCTGGGCGTGATCAGATGCACCTTGCTATCGAACGTCTTGGCCATCTCGGCCACGATGGTCAGCTTCTGACGGCTTTCCTTATGAAGGTCCAGCGGCACCACGATGTTGTGGTATCCCGAATCCTTGATCGGACGCTCCTGGACCACAACGAAAGGCACGCTGCTGCTGGTGATCACCCGCAATGCCCGGCTGCCGGTGATGAACTGCATGCCGCGCATGCCATGGGTACCCATGATGATCAGTCCTGCACCGACCTCCGCGGCAGCGTCTCCGATATCCTCATAGATGGAGCCCACACGCACGATCGGCGTCACTTTGACCGATCGGTTCAGCTTTCGAGCGCGCTCGGACTCCAGTTCAAGCTTTTGGCGTGCTTCATCCGCATGGGCTTGTTTGTCCACGATGTGTAAGAGATGGACGGTGGCACCCATTCTTCCAGCAACGGTCATGGCGTGGTTCAAGGCGCTATCGGCCACCTTCGTGAAGTCGGTGGGTACCAAGATCTTACTTACGGCGTGGCTCATCGGTCGGATATCCCTTTTGCGTGTATTGGCCCTGGGTCCAAAGGCGGCTAAAGATAGAGAAGCACCCTCTTCTGCGATGCAAGGTAACGGATCGTGCGCTACACACTGCCCGGAGCAGGCTTCAGCGCCCCGGGGGCGCTCAGTGGTCGAAATGGACCCATTGAACATACCGTTCGTGTGCCGTGGTCACGGTCAGCAGGTATTGACCACGGGCGAGACCTTCGAAATGAAGGGTGGTGGTGGAAAGTAACGGTTGCTCCTTGGTCCAGACCGATCTTCCGAGGGCATCCAAGACCAGTATGTGTGCATTCACTGGGGGCGATGTCCAGCGAAGTTCGATCGCGCCGTTCGTGGTCGGGTTGGGCCATACGGTCAAGCCGCCAATGCGGCCAATACGGTCGCCCAAGCCAACGAGGTCGTTGACCTGTATGGTCTTGCAAACCAAAGAGAAACAGGTATCCTGGTTGGCCAGGTCCAGTGCGCCGACCAGGTAGCAGACTTGATACCTCCCGGGTGCGGCATAGGAATGAACACTGGCCAGGGCCGTATCGATGTTCCCGTCACCGTAGGACCAGATGCCTTGTGTCGCCACAACGCCACTGGCAATGAGGTTCGGTTGGAAGTTGGCGGTGGTACCGTTCAGTTCAGCGGTGAAGTCGAGGAACAGATCGGGTCCACAAGTGCTGCCATTTCCATCCACCCCCACCCACTGGCCATGGCTGGACCAACAGTCGCCCAAGCGGAGGGTAAGGGTAACGAAATGCGGCCCGGGTAGCAGCCAGGTATGGCTCGGAGCGGTGTCGGTGCTGGATGTGCCGTCGCCGAATTCCCATACCCAACTGTCGGCGTCGAGTCCGGAGCCGATGGTGAACAGGCCCGTGTTCGTGAGGCTGTTCGCGGAGTTGAACCATACTTCCTGTGCGAGGGGGCAGGTGTTCGCGGGCACCACCACATCGCGGCAGTAGGTGGACGAACAGTGAGCACCCTCTGTTGTGGAAAGCGTCAGGCAGATCCGGTATGTGCCTGGTTCGGCATAGGTGTGCGCAGGGTTCGAGCTGGCCGTGGCACCATCGCCGAAGTCCCAGAACGCGTCGGTCACCAAGCCATAGGTCACCGAGCTATCGACAACGTGAACGGTCAGCCCTTCTGTGGTGTAGTGGAATGCCGGACGAAGAAGCACATCACAAAGCGGTTGTGCGACCGTCTTGCCGGCTCCGAGGAGAAGGACGGCAAGTGCCAGTAGTGGCTTATCGTGCACCGAGGTCATGTTGAATGCGGAACTGAATGAAGTGGCCTTGCATACTCAGCCCATTCGTACGCCCGAAGAAGCCGAGGGGAGTGGTCAACAGGGGTTCGGCGTAGATGCCGATGTGCTCATTGAGGGCGTACCCGAGACTGAGGCCGAGGTGTGCATTGGCCCTAAGGCCGAATCGGGTGTCGATGGACGGGTGGCGCAATGACACCACCGAAACGGCTGCATCCGAGGGCAAGCGCTGGAGGGTGCTGCCTTCGCGTTGCGTGGGTAGGTGGATGGCCACGCCGCAGAGGCCACCATAGTGCCAGCGCTTCACTTGACCATGCCATGCCAGGTTGAGCGGGATCTGAAGTGCACCGTATCGATTGCGGGCATGAGTGTGGAGCATGGTGCCTGGTCGTTCGGTAATGACCGTGTCGATGTTCCAGGTGTAGACCACGTCCACGTTGTTGTACAGGGTCTGAGTCCATGTTGTATCCACGCTCAAGGACCGGTCGAACTGTTGTTCGTCGTACGCGAGGGTGCTTCGAGAAAGGCCCAACCCGGCACCAAGGGAGAGGCTCCAGCCACTGCGCCATTGCCGACCGACCAGAATGCCCCACTGCGTAGCGCCCCGCCAGCGTTCTGCGGCGTTCAGTGCTTGCTGGTCGGCCCCCTCCCACACGCCGGTCTGCCGCCCGGTTCCGGCATAGGCACCCCACCACCAATGTCCCGCGGGCAACACATATGGAAGTTGCCGAGGGGCCTGCCGCGGTGAACCAACCCATGCTGTTCCGATCTTCGGGATGAGGGGGGATATTCTGGTCGCATCCAGGGCGGGGGCATACTGGTCGATCCCATGATCCTCGTATTCGGCCAATATTCGTTCGGAATAGCGCTGCGAACCGACGTTCGGTGTTGGGTCGTTGTTGGTCGGCAAGGCTGTGATCCGATCTGGATCCAGGGGTGGATCGCCCGGTTGCGGTTGGATCGATCCGGGCGTTCGGGTCAGCTCTGGAACCGGGGTGGCTCTCACACCGCCGATGGGACGGCTTTCTTGCCCTGGAAGGGTGCGGTTCATGTTCGTCGCTGCGGCCGATCGTGGGGGGTGCGTGCCATGACCGGGAATGGCCGCAGGAGCTCCTTGTGGGACCGGAGCATGGGTTGGCGGGCCTTCGGGTGATGGCTGCAGTTCGGCCTGGGCGTTGGACGAGCTGGTGGATGTAGGAGTATGGCGTTGGAACAGACTGAGCACGGCCATGGCTGCTCCGGCCATGATCAACAGCCAGCTACGCCACGGCCCCGATGCGGATGGCTCCTTGTCCCAACCCATGCGATCCGCCAAGTGGGTGCGGATCGACCTGGGAGGGTCCACCTCGCTGTCGTACAATACCTTGAACCGCTGGTCAATGGGATGTTTTTCCCGCATGATGCGTGGTTTCTTTTCGTTCGATCCGCGCTTGGAGATAGCTGCGCGCTTTGGACAATTGGCTGCGTGAGGTGCTCTCCCCACAACCCAGCATGGTGGCTATTTCCGCGTGGTCGTAGCCCTCGATCGCGTAGAGGTTGAACACGAGCCGGTATCCTTCTGGCAACTCGGCGATCAACGCCATCAATTCCTGCTCACCAAGCCGGTTCAAGGCAACCGATTCCACCGGCGACTCGGGCAAGTGCTCCAGTCCGAACCGCTCCTGCTGGAACGATCGTTTGCGGAATTGGTTGATGGCCGTGTGTACCATGATCCGACGGATCCAACCCTCCAGAGAGCCCTCCATGCGGAATGCGATCAGCTTCTCGAATACCCGGATGAACCCCTCTTGCAGAAGATCTTGTGCTTCGAGCTGGTGGCGGGCATAGCGCAAGCACACGGCGTACATACGTCGTGCGAACCGGTTGTACAGGGCTTCCTGACAATGCCGGTCCCCATCCAAGCATCCTTGGACGAGCTCACGTTCGGTCAATTCGCGCAACCTGGAAAGGCCTTTCCATGGCTAAGACAGCCTTTATGCCCGGAACGCTGCCTGTGCTTAAGCCCCTTTGCAAGTTAGGGTCCCGGGGCGTGGTGGTCGTGTTCTTGTTGTGATGGAGCGTGACCAGGCGCTGCCGGCGATGTGATCCCACTCCATTTTCGAGGCGGGTTGCGCCAGGTCCGGAATGGCGATCCGTGACCTATTCTGTACCAGGTTAACAAACGACAGCAATCGTTGAACAAACGCATATAGTCGCATACAACTGAAAATCAACCGAATGTGATTCATGGCGAGCTGAATGTTTGCATCGTCGTTCGGCAAAGAAGCCGGCGGCAGGAACGAAAAGTCACATTCAAACACCCAAGTACCATGAACACGCTGAAGAACAAAGTGCAACTGATCGGCAACCTCGGATTCGACCCTGAAGTGCGGGAGATCGCGAAGGGCCGCAAGGTGGCCCGCATCTCGGTGGCCACCAACGACAGTTACCGCAACGCCAGTGGAGAGCGGGTTACCGATACACAATGGCATACCGTGGTGGCCTGGGGCAACACGGCAGAAGCCGTGGAGCGGCTGCTGCGCAAGGGGTCTCCTGTTGCACTGGAGGGTCGACTCGTACACCGCAGTTACGAGACCAAGGATGGCTCGAAGCGCTATATCACGGAGGTGGTCATGAACGACTTCCAGCTGCTCGGGCAGAAGCAGGAGGCTGCGGCCTGATCGATCGGAACATCGAACAACGCGAAGCGGTCCCGACCTTCGGGGCCGCTTCGCATTTCATAGAATTCATCGGCCGATGTCCACCCGTACAGCCTCTCCCGCGCGCACCAAGCGCTGGCTCATCCTGATCACCTCGTCGTTCGTGGTGCTGCTGCTGGCGGTGGCCCTCCTTTTCCCATACCTGTTGAAGCGGTACATCGAGTCGCATAGTGAGCAATGGATCGGCCGTAAGGTGACGATCGGTTCCATTGTGCTCAACCCACTGACCTTCAGGTATGCGGTGAATGAGGTGGTGTGTTATGAACCCCAAAGCGATGAGGTGTTCGTGTCCTGGTCCGAGATCAGTGTACGAAGCAACCTCTGGGCGGGCTTCCGCGCGAACCACTGGCGCTTCCGAGGGCTGAGGATCACGGAGCCCTATGTGCACATCGTTCAGCGCGGTGACCGGTTCAACTTCAGCGACCTGATGGAGCTTGGAGGAGCCGCCACGGACACCGCCGCCACCGCCTCATCGGTCCGGTTCAGCATGGAGGACATCCACCTCACAGGCGGTCGCGTCGATTACATCAGTGATATCCTCGCGACACCGGTGGGCATTCATGAACTCAACGCCACCAGCAACATCATCTCTTCCGAGCAGGCACGCATGGAGTTCGGCTTGGGCTTCGTGCTGAACGATGGTGGTCGGTTGGATGGTGGGTTCGTGGTGGACACGGAGGTGGAACGTTATGGGATCAAGGCCCACTTGAAGTCCTTCGCCCTGTCCCAGCTCCTGCCTTATTTGCAGGATCTCTTCCAATGCAAGGCGCTGGAGGGGGCACTGGACCTGGATCTGGACCTGGTGGACAGTTACAAGGACACCACGAGCCTGGCGATCAGTGCCGCGCTGGATGTGCGCGGCCTGAAGCTGACCGACCCCAACAACGAGAAGCTCTTCAGCTTGGAACGGACCCGGGCGCAACTGGATACGCTCGTGGCTAAAGAGCAGCGTGTGGAAATGGGCGAAGTGGTGCTGGATGGTGCCGACCTCAAGTTCGTGATGCTCGCTGATGGCACCGATAACTGGACGCGTCTGCTGAAGTTGGATCCCACCGCCGTTTCCGGAACCGACTCCGTATCCACACAATTGCAGGCGAGTGAGAGCAACGTGTTCCTGATGCTCGCGGACTACATCAGCTACCTCGGCGAACAGATCGTGGCGAGCGATTACACAGCCAAGAAGCTGGCACTCACCAACAGTGCAGTACACTTCGAGGACAACACGCCCGCGCAGCCGTTCCGCTATGCCATCTCGGCGATCAACGTGAGCGCCAATCGCATCACCAGCGATCAGGAGGCGGGTAGGGTATCCGCGAGCGCCGTGCTGCAGGAAACGGGCACGTTGAAGGGTGATGCCGTCTTCGATCCGAAGAACATCCGCAACGTGACCGTGGACCTTACGGTGGACCGGCTCGCGCTGAACCACCTGGATGCCTACGGCCGCTGGTATGCTGCGCATCCATTGGAAGACGGTCTGTTGCAGTACGTGACGAAGACCGTGGTACAGGATGGAATGATCGATTCACAGAACCATCTGCGTGTGGACAAGTTGAAAGTGGGCAAGAAGGTGGACGAGCATGACCCGGAGATCTACGTGCTACCCCTTCGCCTCGCCGCTGGCCTGCTGAAGGATGTGGACGGTGTGGTGGAACTGGATGTTCCCGTGAAGGGTGACCTGAATGACCCCGAATTCAAAGTGTGGCCCATCGTTTGGCAGGTGTTGAAGAACCTGATCGTGAAAGCCGCTACAGCTCCGGG
>JADLAI010000012.1 GCA_020848295.1 Flavobacteriales bacterium | reverse complement strand
CCGATGTACTACCTTGGCTGGTCCACCTCTGGGTTCATGGTCTCTCAAGCGCTCTCAACGCCCCATGACCCAGAGGTAGGACCTCGGCCAATCCAGTGCGTGTGCTTCCCCAAGTCATCGTTGCGCACCGGAATCTCTCATTTCCAGCACACAGACCATAGGGCACACGACGCAAGGAACCGGTTCAACGAACCCTCCTCTCACCGAGAGTTCGTGGCAAACTTAGACCGGTGCATGTGGGGCATTTTGTAGAATTTTAGCCACGAATGCAGGCGTGTGCCACATTCAGGACCATGGAATACCCAATGCCGGACAAATTCTTGATCGCCGATGATCACATGATCGTGAGAAGGGGTTTGCTCAACCTCATCCAGGATCAGTTCAGGGCGTCGGCCATCAGGGAAGTGGCCACCCTTAAGGACCTGGATACCACGTTACGCGAATGGGTGCCCGATCTGTTGATCCTGGACCTGCAAATGACCGATGGCAGTGCATTGGATCATCTTGAACGGATCTGCAAGGCCAATCCGGAAATGAAGGTGTTGATCTATAGCATGCGGTCCGAAGCTGTCTACGCACAACGGGTGATGATGCTCGGAAGTGTAGGATACTTGAGCAAGGAGAGCAGTGAGGAAGAAGTGGTCCGGGCGATCCGACGGGTGCTGCAGGGGTTCGAGTACATGAGTCCACGGGCCGAGATGCATCAACACGACCGTGGGCCGGTTCAGGTGCGAGACCCATTCGCCCAGCTTTCCGATCGGGAGATCGCCGTGATGGAGGACCTCCTGGAAGGGAAGGGGGTCAAGGAGATCTCCATGAGGCTCGGGGTGCAGCCCACCACGGTCGCCACGTACAAGGCTCGGCTATTCGATAAACTGGGCGTGTCGAACATCATCGACCTCCAGAGCCTGGTGTTGCTCCATCGCAACATTGGATCCTGATGCTACGGAGGCAGTTCTCGCACCACATGGTCGCAGCGCTGCCGCTGCTGTACGGGATCTTCCTTCCGACCTGGTCCAGTGGTCAGGATACATGGACAGCGGAGCAGTACATGTCCGAGAACGGGCTGCTCCAGAACCGGGTGCATGATATGGTGCTCGACCGGTGGGGCGCTTTGCTCATCGGTACGGAAGGTGGCCTTGTCCGGTTCGATGGCGCGCGGTTCAAACAGATCGGGATCCGGGCGGCCGAAGGCATGAAACCCTCACGTGTGCTGGAGGTCCTGCCCACCACCGATGGCGCCTATGTGATCCGCGATGCCGGTTCCCGACAATACCTCTTTCGTGAGGATTCCCTCTCCTCGATCACTTCCGATGCGCCTACCCGGCAATACACCTCCCGGTTCACCGGTTCGCTTGGTTCCCGATCGGCAACGGTGAAGGCGCTGGACCCCGATTCCGCGTTCCGATCGAAATCCTCCTGGCCCAATGTGATCCGTGCGGTGACCATGGATGACCACAGATGGTGTCTGCGTACCGACCGGACACTACTGGTCTACCAGGACACGGTCCTGGAGGGCTCGATGGACCTACCGCCAGGCCGAAGCGTTCATATCATGCGCTTGGGTACGCACCTTATCGGATTCGATGAGCAAGGTCGAGCTTTTCGTGTCGATCCGGAACGGAAGAGCACCACCAACATGGTGGCCGTTGGGGCACCGGTGGTGGATGTACGCAATGGCCATCTGAATTGGCGCTTGTTCTGGGATCCCCAGACGATGACAGCGTCACTGATCGCTGCGGATCGGCTGTACACCATGGCGACCAATGCGAAGGGTGATACGCTCACCTTCACCCATGTGCCACTGATCCTACCGACGAACGCCAAGGTGAGCTCCGTGGTGTGGCTTGAACCAGGGTATGTCGTGGCCATCGGCACAGACACCAAGGGCTTGTTCATCTACCGCAACCAGTTCATGCGAAGCCTGCTGTGCAGCAGCCTGGCCGATGGGGTGAACAACGCGTACAATGCCCAAGCTCCCTTCGGCAAGGACCGGGTGGTCACCAGCAATCGTCGTGGTGTGCGCGTATTCGATCCGTCCGGTTGTTCGGACCGGATCCCCGATATCCGCGGGTTCAATGATGTGGCGATCCTGTTGGACCGCAATGGCGTTTATTGGTATGGGCGAGGTGACACCCTGGTCACCTACGATCCCGTGCGCCGGAATGAATCGAACCTTCGGGTCGGGCTTAAGCCCATGTGTTTCCTGGATGAGGGCGACGTGGTCTGGGTCGGCAGCACTACAGGGCTTCACCGGGTGCATCAAGGGGTGGTGGACCTGACCTATCCGTTGACCGGCGACGACCTGTCCTCACGACCGAACGCGCTGTGCCGGACCCCGCAGAAGGAGATCTGGATGGCCACATGTTTCGGAGTGTACCGGCTTACAGCGAAGGGCCGATGGGAGGCCGTGCCGGGTCTGGAACGGATCTGTGCCCGTACCCTGGAGGTGATCGGTGATCAGGTGTTCGTCGGTACCTATGGTGCTGGTGCCTATTTGGTACGGGCCAACGGAAGGGTCCTGCGACTGCCCCAGGATGAACAGGGCTTCCTGACCCATGTGCATGCGTTCATGCCCGATTCCATGGGCTCGCTCTGGATGAGCACCAATCAGGGCCTTTTCCGAATGGCGCTGAAGGACCTGGAAGCATGGGTCAGCGATACCACCCAGGCCATTTTCTATGCCTACTATGGCAAACGTGCGGGCATCAATAATGCGGAGTTCAACGGTGGATGCTACCCCTCCTACGTGCGGACCGAGGATGGATGGGCCTCGTTCCCGACCATGGACGGCCTGGTGTGGTTCAGGCCCGAGGCTATCCCGGATGCCTTCCCGACCCGACCCATACGGATCGAATCCGTTGTGGTCAACGGCCAAGTGCGAGGCGTACGCGAACTCAACCTTCCCTGGGACCATCGGGAATTGGTCGTGTACCTTTCCCTTGCCTATTGGGGAGGGCCGGAGAACGCGCGGTTGGAATACGCACTCGATCAGGAAGAGGGGGCTTGGACCACTTTGGCCAATGGACAACGTGAATTGCATTTCGCGAGCATTCCCATCGGAGACCACATCCTGCGGATCCGAAAGGTGGGTGGCCATCTACGGAACAGGGAGGGGGTCGTCGAACTTCCCATCCATGTGTCGGCACCGTTGTTCAGAAGGCCTTGGTTCATTTTCCTTTTGGCCGTAGGCACCGTCCTCGCCTTCGTGGGTCTCGTCCAACTCAACGCACGTCGGCTGCGCAAACGCAATGCGCAACTGGAACAGAAGGTCTCCGATCGCACCCGTGAGCTGATCGAGGCCAATGCCGATCTGCGAAGGTCCTTGGAGATGAAGGAGATGCTCGTTTCGATCATCTCGCACGACATCGTGACCCCATTGCGCTTCATTGCCCGGGTGGCAAGCGGCGTGGCGCGTCGTGTGCCGGAGGACGCGGAACGACGACTCTCCAGCACCCTCTCCGACCTGGCCAATTCCTCGGAGAAGTTGCACGCCAATGCACAGGGACTGTTACAATGGATCAAACGCCAGGATGGTCGCATCGAGCTACGGCCCCGCAACGTGGTGGTCCATCTGCTCGTAGGGGAAGTGTTCGCGCGAGAACACGAACGAGCTGCGGATAGTACGGTACGCCTGGTGAACGCGGTGCCCGTGGATGATACCATACGTACCGATCCGAACGTGCTGGCGATCATCCTGAACAATGCCGTGGCCAATGCGGTCACCCACAGTGCGGCATCGACCATCTCGCTATTTGGCGAGAGCCGGGGCGAGGGATACCGGATCATCGTGCAGGACGACGGCATTGGCATGCCCGGACCGGTGCTGCGCCATGCCAAGCGGGTGCAGGCACAGGGTGCGCTCGGAGCCATGGACCACGAAGGTGAACGGGATGTGCAAGGCCTGGGGCTGCTCATCATGGCCGACCTGATGCAACTGCTCGGAGGCCAGCTTGCCGTGGAGAGCGCCGAGGGGATGGGTACCCGCATTATCTTGGACCTGCCGCAGGACGGATTCCCCGTGCCAAGATCATAGGCAACTTCCCCCGTTCTCGGAACGTCCCCATTTTTGTAGCGAATATTCTACAAATGGTGACGAGCTGCTCGATTATGGCTACATTGCGTGCCTCTCACCCCAAGGGCCTGCTCTCGGCTTACATGAACCACACCCGGATACTGCCGCTTACCCTGGCCCTGCTCCCTTTATGGGTCAGTGCCCAGGAGATCTGCAACAACGCCATCGACGATGATACCGATGGGCTCATCGACCTGAACGACCCGGACTGTCCGTGTGCAACGGCCGTGTTCGGCGAAGGTACCCCCAGTTACATCCGCAATCACTCATTCGAGGAGCAGATGTGCTGCCCGTTCGGTTTCGTCTCCATGGTTTCACCACCCTGGCTGAGTTGTGCCTCAGGCTGGCAACAGGCCACGAACGCCACCTCGGATTATTTCCACGAATGCGGCTACTCGCCCGAAGGATTCAACCTGCCCCCTCCCGATGGGGATGGTGCGGTGGGCTTCTTCGCCTTCCCCGGATACTTCGAATATGTGGGCACCTGCCTTACCTACCCTCTTCCGGCGAACCCGCTTCTGGCGGGCGTCACCTACACCATCTCGATGTGGATCTCCACAGCGGCCGTGAATGATGTGCATTCGCAGACCCTGGCGCAGGCCGATCCTTCCTACTTCACCGACCAGCTACCCCTGGCCATCTTCGGCCATGCGAACGCTTGTGTACAATTCCCCATCGGAACCATGGATTGTATCGGGTTCGATCCGGCATGGACGGAACTGGGTCGTGTGATGGTGCAGCCCGCATGGGACTGGTCCCGGGTGTCGATCACCTTCACCCCCACAGAGGACATGCACTCGATCATGATCGGTGGTGGTTGTGATACCCCGGCCTCATTCGTTGGCCGTAGCATCACCAACGCTGCTGGTGACACCTACTTCGCCACCCCCTACTTCGTGGTGGATGAGCTGATGTTGACGGTGGCAGGAGATCAAGCACTACTGCCGGTCATGGCCAGTGGATCCATGTGCGCAGGCACGGCCGCGACCGTAGGTGTACCACCACCGGGAGCCACCAACCTTCAGTGGTATCGGAACGGGGTCGCCGTTGTCGGCCAGACAAGCCCGAACTTGAACGTGAGTGCATTGGGATTGGATGGTGGTACCTACACCCTGGCCAGTTCACTCAACGGAGAATGTCTCATGGGAGCGTCCTACATTCCACCTCCGATCCCACCGACCCCCCGTCCTGCGCTTGTGCCAGCGACCGGATGCGCCCCGCTCACGGTGGCCTTCGCCGATACCACTGGCGCTGGGGTCACCACGCTTTCCTGGGATGTAGGTGTCGGCCCGGCCGGTAACGACAGCGCTTTCGTGCATACCTATTCCACACCAGGTACCTACGATGTTACGCTTCGTGTGCAGGATGGGGCGGGGTGCATCGGGGAAACGATGCTCGAGGATGCCGTGGTCGTTTTCCCCGCGGTCTCCGGCCAGGTGACCGCCACACCCGATCCGGCGATGATCGAGGATCCGGTGGTGACCCTTACAGGTACCGGGACCGGCGATGTGGTGAACTGGTGGTGGGACCTGGGTGTGGCCGAACCTTCTTCCTCGACCGACCCCTCGCTTTCCGTGACATTCCCTGCGGTCGAAGGGGAATACCCGGTGTTCTTGGTGGTGAGCAACGCGAACGGATGCGTGGATACGGTGCGGTCCGTGGTGCGTGTGATCGCCTCCGGAGCGATCGAGATGCCCAACGTGTTCAGCCCGAACGGCGATGCGCGCAATGATCGATTCCTGCCGATGAAGCCTGACGGCACCACGGCCTTGCTCGAGATCTACAATCGCTGGGGCCAGCAGGTGTTCAGCACCCGCTCTTTGGAGCAAGGCTGGACCGGTGGCGATGCACCGGACGGCACCTACTACTATATCGTCACTCCTGATGATACCCGGATCGGGACGATCACCGGACACGTGACCCTGGTGCGATGAGGAAGTATTGGCCACCGATCGTGTTGAGCATGCTGCTTGCCGTGTCCGGTGGCCTGGCATCGATCCGTACGAACGCACAGATCATCCTCAATCAGACCCAGACCCCGAACGTGCTCGTGCAGAACGTATTGATGGGTTCCGGGGTCTTCGCCAGCAATGTCACCTTCAACGGTGATCCAGGATCGGTGGTGGCACCCTTGTTCACGACCTTGGGGCAGATCGGCCGTTTCAATGGCACCAATTGCAACCTTGACCTTCCCGGTGGTGTCTTCCTCTGCACCAACGATGCATCCACGCACATTCCAGGACCCAATGATCTGCTGTTGCAGCTGGGCGGTGGTCTTGGTGGTGGTGGCTTCTGGAATAGTCCGGACCTTGACCTCAGCCAACTGACCGGCGATCCCAACTGGTTCGCCAGTGGGGGAAGCAACATCGGGAACAGATCCGTTCTTGAGTTCGACTTTGTCCCGATCAAGGACATGATCAGTGTGCGTTACGTGTTCTCCTCGGAAGAATATGAGCGCTGGGCCTGTAGTCAATACAACGATGTCTTCGGTTTCTTCCTGAGCGGCCCTGGTATCAATGGGCCCTTCGCCAACAATGCCATCAACCTGGCGTTGGTCCCGGGGTCCAATTCGCGTGTGTCCATCAATACGATCAATAGCGGCCTGATGGATGCCAACAATGCGAACGGACCTTGGACCGATGCATTCGTCTATTGTACTTCCGACCCCAATTGGCAGAGCAATGCACAGTATTACCGGAGTTTTGGAGGACAATGGCCTTATCCACAACCGGGCGGTGGTGCACCACAACTCGCAGCACCTTACAACACGGATCCCTATTACATACAGCACAACGGGATGACCGTTGTGCTCACGGCAAGTGCGGCGGTGCAATGTGGGCAATCGTACCACATCAAGATGGGCATCGGCAACGTCAACGACAATTGGTTCCCCTCGGCGGTTTTTCTGGAACAGGGTTCATTCACGAGCAGTGATCGTTTCAGCATGGATGTGGCCCCCGGCCCCAACGTGGAGTATGCCGCGAACGACACCATCTTGATCGAGAGTGATTGTGATAGCGTCCACCTACAGTTCCGTCGCTGGGGCGGGTTCTACTTGGATGAATACTTACAGATCAGCACTGGTGGGAGTGCCACATCCGCAGTGGACTATCTCCAGGCTTTGCCGGACAGCATTCATTTCAGCCCGTTCGACTCGTTGGTGGTCGTCCCCATCGCGGTGCCGCTTGATGCCGATGGCCTGGAGGATCTCGTGGTGAACATCATCACCTGCAACGGTGCCAAGATCCAGACGTACAACTTCACGATCGATCAACGTGATCCCTTGATGGTCACTTTGGACGATGTTGACCTGGATTGCCCCGCCGTGGTGTTGTTGACACCAGAGGTGACAGGCGGCTCCAATGACCCCGCTGCGTTCACCTACCTGTGGAGCACCGGCGAGTCCACGCCGACCATCAGCCCGTATGTGGACCAGACCACGCAATTCTGGGTTACGGTCAGTGATAGCTGCTGGGCCTTCCCGGTAACGGACAGTGCTTGGGTCACCCTGCCACCATACGACCCGATGGTATTGACGCTGACCCCCGACACCGCGATCCCATGCCTGGGCAATGCCGACCTGGAAGTGGTCGCGGCACTTGGATCCGGGGGCTATACCTACGCATGGACACAAGGTGGTGCCGTGCAGGGAACGGACCCCACGTTGAATGTGACCGCACCGATCGCTCCACTATACTACGTCGCCCATGTTACCGATCTCTGCGGGGTGGTGACCAGCGATTCGGTGCTCGTCTCTCAAGCACCTCCTGTGCCCTTGGTGATCACCTTGTCACCGGATACCGCCATCCCATGCCTGGGCACCGCCGATCTGGAGGTGGTGGTGAGCGGTGGTGGAGGTGTGATCAGCCAAAGTTGGACCGATGGTGCCGGAACCTTGATCGGAACAGGGGCCTCCATCAATGTACCGGCCGCAGTGCTCGAGGTATATCAGGTGGAAGTGACCGACCAATGTGGTCAATCCATGACAGGGCAAGTGGTGGTCACCACGGGGCCGACCCCGCCACTCCTGCTACATGCCGAAGGCGATACGGTCCTGTGCGCCGATATGCCGTTGTTGTTGCAGGTGATCCAGGTGACCGGCGGAGGAGGTACGTACAGCTACGCCTGGTCGCCTCCTGGGACTGGGAACAACGATGGCCCCACCCTGGAGGTGCGGGTTGCGGATGATGCTTTCTTCACAGTGACCGTGACCGACCAATGTGGAAATACGGCGGACACCACCCTGTTGGCCATGGTGGAGGATCACGATCCTCTTGAACTGGTGACGTCGAACGATACCACGGTTTGCCCCGGAGAGCAAGTGTCGTTATGGGCGCAGGTGAGCGGAGGTGCTGGAGGCCATACGTTCAACTGGCCCGGCCTTGGCGCAGGAGATACCGTGCAATGGACGGCTGGGCACGACGACCACGAGGCCCAGGTGATCGTGACCGATGCTTGCGGCGAGACGGTCAGTGGAACGGTGCAGCTTGCAGCCTATCCAGCACAGGTCTGGATCACGGCCACGGACCATGGCGATAGTAACTGGTCATTCCAGGCACGCATGATACCCACGACCGGGAATGAGCTGGAGTGGGATCTGGGCGATGGTACCACGGCGCAGAATGCCAGCCAAGTGTCCCATCAGTATGACGATATGGATGCCCATTGGGTGTACCTGTACATGGTGACCGAGCAGGGTTGCCTGGCCGTTGATAGCATACGGACGACCCCACCGGAGGCCACCATCTATTTCCCCAATGCCTTCAGCCCGAATGGCGACGGGATCAATGAGACCTTCGGTGGTGAAGGGGCACTACTGGACCGCTACGAACTGTGGGTCTTCGACCGTTGGGGCAGGATCATCTTCCAGAGCAACGACCTCGTTCATCGCTGGGATGGGACCCAGGACGGAGAGCAGGTGATGAACGGGGTGTACCAGTACAAGTACCTGGTCAAGGGCCAGAAATTGCCGCTTGCACAAGGACTCGGCCATGTCGTTCTGCTACGATGAAACCTTTTCGCATCATAGCACCCATCGTTGTGACCACCTCCTGTTGGTGTGCCACCGCCAGTATGGGCCAGGTGGTCCGCTGGCCCGAACTACATCCGTACCAAGCAGCGGTGTTCGATGCGGCCGCCGTGCGGATCGATGACCAGCACCGTGCGGCCATCGGCGAACTTGAACTCTATGCCCGCACGCAAACCTTGTCGCTCACCACATCGGAACATGGCCGATGGTATGCGGAAGGGGCGGAGCGCGTTTGCCGCATTCGCGTGCGATCCCAGGGTGCGCTGGCCATGGAACTCCTCCTGGAACACGTGCTGGTGCCACCGGGGGCCACGTTGCTCCTGCGTGGTGACGATGGGCGGGAACTTGCCCCAATGGTATCGCTTGACCTGCCTTCTTCCATCCATGAAACCTCGTCCCCGATGGTGTTCGCGGATGACATCGTGCTGGAGTACCGCGAACCCTTCGATGCCGCGTTCGAGGGCCGCTTTTCCATTCAAGGAGTGGCTCATGCCTATCGGTATGTGGATGGGATCCAACGCGAAGGCACCTGCCATGTGAACGTGGCTTGTGAGCCCGAATCGATCGGCTGGGAGGATGTGATCAAGGCTACTGTACGGATCAGCGTCGTCACACCAGAAGGAAATGGCTGGTGTACCGGCACCTTGGTGAACAATGTGCGCCAGGATTGTGCCCCCTTCATCCTTTCAGCGTTCCATTGTGGCCGTACTTCCACTGCTGCCCAATTCAACCAGTACAAGTTCTATTTCAACTTCCAGTACGCGACATGTACCGGTGGGGCGTACAGCACGGCCCAGTTCCTGACCGGGGCAGAGCGCGTCGCCTACAGCAACGACTATGCCCCGAACTTAGGAGGTCTTGGAGGATCGGACTTCATGCTATTGCGCACCACGGCCGCGATCCCTGATCAATTCCAACCGTATTGGGCAGGATGGGATGCCACCAACATCTCCGCTGTGACCGCCGATGGGGTATGCATCCATCATCCCACCGGTGCCCCGAAGCGGATCAGTTCGTACACACAAACACTCACCACCGGACATCCCATGGCATCGTCGGGGCTCATGTCGCACTACAAAGCGAAGTGGGCGGCCACATCGAATGGTCATGGGGTCACCGAATTCGGATCCAGCGGTGCGGGCCTGTTCAAACCGAACACGGCGAACGGGCCACTGCTGATCGGCACTTTGACCGGTAGTAGCGCAGGCATGACCTGTGTGAACAACACGGGGACGGCTTATTTCGGGAAGATGAGCTACCACTGGACCAATAACCCGAACACCGCAGCGATAAAGCTCAAGCCGTGGCTCGATCCGGATGCGACAGGAACCTTGGTATTGGCTGGTAGTCCCGCACCTTGTGCAGCGGCAGCTCATGTAGCCACACAGGCGACCACGTCGCACCTGCGGGTCTTCCCGAATCCATCCACTGGGGTCATCGGGGTGGAGTTGCCTGCTGCATTGGTTCGAGGTGCCGAGCTCCGCCTGATCGACCTTGCGGGGCGGGTGGTCTTGCAGCGATCGATCCCAACGACCGCCGAGTTCATCACCATCGATGCCGCTCATTTGCCCGACGGTCCATACACCCTGTCGGCGCTGGGCACGAACCTACACCTGACCGCGCCAATAAGCCTGCAACATTGAATCCTCCTGCTCCATCGGCTCCCGATCCACAGGCACCGTGAACCGCCGGACCAACAACACAAACCCAACGACCAGACCATGACCCAACAGAATTACGCGATCGCCCTCGGAGGGCTGTTGTCGGCCCTTATGGTGGGCCGACCCGTTCAGGCCCAAGTGAGCCTGTACGAATTCGAGGAATCCGTGGGGACCTACACCGAGATCTCCGAAGCCGATGGCGGTGTGAGCCTGGGTGTACCCACCTATTGGCCCCAGGTGTTCAACAACCGTGCCTGGGTGAACAACCCGTTCAATGATCCCGATGGCCAAGTGACGCAAAGTGGCTACTTCAGCCCCGCCATCGGTCCAGGTTATCCCATTGGATTCGACTTCACCTTCAACGGGGACGTCTTCGATCGGATCGGCATCTCCAATGGTGGCTGGATCAGCTTCGGCAAGTCGACCGATGCCCTCCAGGCCGTTTGGGTCTATAATGATCGCGGTACGGTCCAGGCCGATCCACTCATTCAATGGTACAATGGTCCAGAGCCCACCTACAAGCGGAACCGTGTGGCCGGCTTCGGCAACAGCGGACTCCAATTGGTGAATTGGACCTCTCTGGTGCCTCCGGGCCCGTACTCCAACATCCGGGTGGCCACGATCGGAACGGCACCCAATAGGGTCTGCGTGGTACAATGGAAGGACTTCGGTCTGTTCAACGACGTGACCGTTTCGATCAATAAGATCAACTTCCAGATCCGGCTGAACGAAGCCGATAACTCGGTCGAAGTGGTTTATGGGCACATGGATTGGGTCTCTGACCTCGGACGCTATGTGCGTACACAGGTGGGCTTGAGCGGAAGGACCAATGCGGACTTCAACGGGCGCATGACCGTGTTCGAGGAACCGGCCTTCCTGCACGACTGGAACCAGACCGTACCCATGGATACCATGCTGGCCTACTGTGAATTCGCGGCACCTGAACCAGGCCAGCCCGACGGCTCCGGTGTGCCGCCGGTGGAGGGGTTGACCTTCCGTTGGACACCACAGGCCTGCCCACCTCCCGCATGGCCGTTCGTGATCAATACGTTGGACTTCAATGCAGCTTCGGTTTCATGGGACCCGAATGGTTCCGAGGCGTACGATTTCCTCGTTTCCACCGTGAATGATCCCAACGGCCCTGAAGTGGCCTCTGGAACCGTGACCGACCCCGAAGCGTTCATCGAAGGTCTTGAGCCGACCACAGCGTACTTCATCTTCGTTCGTAGCTATTGCGATGGTGCACCTGGTGGCTGGAGCTTGGGAACCCCCTTCACCACCCGTGGCGGCGGCTTCCTGAGCTGCCCAGGTACACCCACTGAATCGACGATCTGTAGCGCACAATTCTCCACCTACACCTGGCATTACGTCTCCGAGGATGGGTTCTCACCCGTGAAGATCGACTTCCTGGGTGGCTTGGTCGGATCGGTATCAGGTGAATCCTTCGGGATCTGGAACGGGAATGCACCGGTAGGGGCGGCCGCCTTCAGCCCGACGGGCGACCTCACTGGGGTCACCTACACCTCAGTTGGCCCAGAGATCTTCATCCAACTGACGACCGATGCTGGAGCGTGCGAAGCCCAACCCTGGTACCTTCCGATCGAGTGGCGCGTGGGTTGCAAGAATTGCACGGACCCATTGGTCACCTTCACCGCAGGTGATGTGAACTGTGATGAAGATGAATTCTTCGTCGGTGTGAATGTCTTCAGCATGGGTACTGCCACTTCCTTGAATGTGGTGAACTCGCAACAGATCTCCATTCCTGCGGTCACCACCACGGGTCTGCATCAGGTCGGTCCATTCGAAGCTGGAACATCCGTGATCGTGACCATGGAGAACGCAGCGAATGCCACTTGCAGCATGATCAGCGTTCCCATGATCAATATGCCATGTGCCACTGCGGATTGCGGACCCACGGAATACACGTTGTGCTACGCGGACAATGATTGGGCCCAACGTGCATACACCAGCACCGGTGGCCAGGAGATCGGTATCCGGTTCATTGAGGGTAGCGTAGGAATGGGCGACTTCGCGCGGACCTACAACGGAGCCGATCCGAATAGCGCCACCTCCACCGCACTTCCTTCCAGCCTGATCAATGTCCTTCGCACTTCCGGTACACCCAATACGGACCATACCTTGGTCCTGGAGGTGGTAGCCGACAACGCGCAAAGCTGCGCCGACCCTGACACCTTGTTCGGTGCTTCTGCCGAATGGCGTTATGTGGTGGGCTGTTACGACGGCTGCACCCAGCCCACCGCCACCTTCGCAACGAATTGCCTGAGCGGAACCCAGTTCGAGGTGAACGTCACGCTCACTGCGATGGGTAGTGGAGGCAATGTGAACATCACCAACAACGGAGGCGCTGCGAACGTGCCAGCGAGCCAGGTGGGAACTTACACCGTGGGTCCATTCACCACTGGGTCGCCGGTGACCATCGAGGTGGAAGGTGCGAGCACACTCTGCTCCTGGACCTCTTATGCGATGAACCCGGACTGTTTCGTCGGAGTGGAGGAGGTTGACCGGTCCCGGCTGCAACTCTTCCCCAACCCCAACGATGGCGTATTCCGCGTAGAACTCCCCAACGGGATCACCGGCCGCACCGAGCTACAGGTCCTTGATATGTCCGGACGTATGGTGGCTCAGCAGATCACCGCTACAACGACCGGGGCCATCACCATGGATCTCGCCAACCTGCCAAGTGGCTTGTACACCGTTTGGGCGATCGGGAATGGCGAGCGCATCCATGCACGGGTGAGCATTCAACATTGATCCATCGGGCCATCGCGGGGAGGGGGACAATACCCTCCCCGCGAAAGTCCACCCTTCGACCCAAGCATGTCAAGACGATGCGATATTCGATCGGTGTTCGCGATGGGCATGGTGCTCGCCATGAACGCACCTACCACCACGAAGGCACAGGTTGCGGCGTATTCCTTCACGCAGGAGGTGGGTACCTGGCAGCCGATCGCAGGGAGTGGTACCCCGATGGGCATGCCAGGTCTTCCACCGGAGTTCGCGTTCGACGATAACTCGTTCGTGACCCAAGGGGAACAGTTACCGATGGGTGGTGCCACCTCGGGCAATGGCTGGCCGATCGGGTTCCCTTTCAACTTCAATGGTCAGCAGTATGATCGTGTGGGCCTGAGTATGGAAGGGTGGCTTGCTTTTGGTAAGTCGAGCGATGGGCTCGCTGCCGTGTATGTGCCGATCGGGAGTGAAGCCTACCAGCCACTGAGCGTTGCGGTACCAGCAGGGATCGATCCAGCGCGACGGAACCGCGTAGCCGGCTTTGCCATGGATCTGGCGGCCATGGGGAACGGTGGTACCTGGCCCATCCAGATACGAACGGCTTTTGCCGCCCCGAACCGCATCTTCATCGCCGAGTGGAACGTGCTGCGTTCGGGGGGATCAGGTCTGCTCAGTTTCCAGATCCGGTTGCACGAGGGCGGTGGAGATCCTGCACAACAGATCGTGCAGGTCGTCTATGGAGGCATGGCACAGAATACAGCACTGGCCGGGCAAGTGGGGCTGGGTGGCATGGACCCGACCGACTTCAACAACCGCTCCGTGTCCGCGGCGCCTTATGATTGGACCTTGAGCCAGCCTGGTGGAAGCAACGCCGCCACCTGCAGACCACCAGCATCGGCGACCAACCTTCCACAGGGACTTACTTTCACTTGGACACCGCCGGGCTGTACGGTCAACGGGATCCAGGTGACCGACCTGACCAATAGTGCTGGTGCGATCTCGGGCACCCTTTCCTGGAATACGGTTCCCGGCGCATCGAGCTATGATTACATCATCACCACGGGCGCATCAACAGAACCTGCCTTGCTGAGCGGGTCGGCCGTCCCCGGGACCAGTGTCGCCTTGAACGGGTTGCCCGTTGATCAATTGCTTTTCGTGTATGTGCGTGCGGATTGTGGTACAGGTCAATCGTCATGGGGTGCCGGCATGCCATTCTCGACAGAGGGTTTCGTGGAGGTGGTCTGTGGTCAACCACCCCAAACATTCGAGCACTGCTATTCGGACCTCGAAACGCGCTCTTGGCATTACTCCAGCACCACTCCACTACGTCTGGTGATCCATTCCGGGATCATCCACAATACCGACCTGCTGCGGATCTATGATGGGCCGACCGACCAGTCTCCGATGCTTTTCTCCTCGGCCAATGGTGCTATAGCGGGCCAGGTGGTCAATTCTTCCGGAACGCAACTCACCATGACGCTCGTGGCTGACGAGGTCGGCTCCTGTGCCATGCAAGAGTTCATCACGCCGATGGAATGGGAGGTGGGATGTTGGGATTGTGAGCCTGTGCTTGCGGGATTCCAAGTGCTGGATGATTGTGAGGAAGGCCGATTCTCGGTGAACGTGCAGGTCTTCGGGATGGGGTCCTCCCCAACGGTGATCATCAGTAACGATGGCGGTGCACCGGAGGTCGTCGCCAGCACCATCGGCCTGTATTCGGTGGGTCCTTTCGTGAATGGCACTGCTGTCATCGTCACGGCGAACCATGCTACGAACATGTATTGCGATGCAGTTTCCACCTTGCTGAGCAACGGCGTTTGCCCCATTGTCGGGTGCGGGCCCGACACGATCATCTATTGCTACCACAACAGTGATGGCAGCAAGTTCGCGTATAGTGGAGAGACGGCTTCCGATCGGATCGGCATCCGCTTCCTTTCGGGCGGTCTGGCCTCTGGCGATGTGCTCAATGTGTATGATGGGCCGGACGAATTCACCAGCTCCCCGCTTGGTCTGGTGAATGGAGGAGACCTCAATGGCAGGCTTTTCACCTCATCGATCACGAGCAACACCATCATGTTGCAAGTGTTGGCCGATGGTAGCCAAAGCTGTGTCACGGGCCAGGCCGCCGAATGGAGCTACATCGTTTCATGTTATGACGGTTGCCTGGGACCTGAGGCCACGTTCAGCGTTGAGGAAGACTGTGATCTGGGCCGGTTCTCGGTCGTGGTGCATCTCACCGACCTCGGTTCGGCCGACCAGGTGCTGATCACGAATGACGCCGGGGCACCGGTGGTCACCGCGACCAATACCGGCCCGTATACGATCGGGCCGTTCACGAACGGAACTTCAGTGGTGGTGGGCGTGGACGGGGCCAGTGCCCTGTGTTCGTTGACCTCCATTGCACTTTCTGACGGATGCGGTGTGGGGATCGAAGAGATCGCCCCCGGTCGTTTGACGATATATCCGGATCCCGGGGATGGGGTCTTCACGCTCGTGCTGCCTCATGGTTTTGGGGGCCGCATGGAGATTGAAGTACTTGATCTTGCAGGGCGCCGGATGCAGCTGGTGCGCATGAGCGGGTCGGGTGGGCAGGTCATCCCACTGGATCTCACACGCGTGGCGGCGGGCAGTTATGTGGTGGTCCTGCGGAACGGACAACGGACCGTATCCACCATGTTGCGAGTGATGCACTGATCGTTCCTCCTCTCACTGCCTTTGGAAGCCGCTTTTCTCGAGCGGCTTCCTGTTTCCCGTGGGTGTCGGATCCTTTCCATCGTTTCGGGGCGGATGGAGCCGATCGGACACGTCATCCGCCGCGTTGGTAGCGCATGGAACCACGTGTACATGCCAAATACACGTTCAAGATCCGCCTTAGGCCTGCTACGCGACCAGTTCCGCGTACCGTCCTCCGAGAGGATCGCGGTACATCTCATGGCCGACCTTGAATGCGTAAATGGTATGAATTTCCGGCTGAGCCGGGTCCGATATCGATCGGACGAATTGCGGTGGAGGACCAGTGCGCTGGGATGCCGATGGGCTCTTCATGATGGCAGCAAATGTTCCATCCGCAGTGCCCGCATTCGGTGGCTATACGGTTGGGCACCACCCTTCAGGGAATGCAATGGCCGGACTTATTGCTTCACGAAGCGGGTGCTTTCCATATAGTGACCGCTCTGATCCGCAACACTCAACAGGTATGCTCCTGAAGGCAGCTCATCCGTGGAGATCGATAGGGCCGATCCCACCCCCGCCGCGATCGTTCGTGTATGTACCAGCCGTCCCATCACATCGGTGATGCCGATCATCATCGGTCCTTCTGCTTTGGTTGGAGGAAGCGTGAGGAACAGCTCGCCCGTGGTGGGATTGGGGAAGAGCAGCAGGTGGCTGGATCCACCGAACATGGCCACCACGATATTGCTCATGTCCTCGTGATGGTCCTGGTCCACCTGGCGAAGGCGATAGTAGTTGGCACCTTGGAACGGTGCAGGATCCACGAACAGATAATCGATGCGCTGGCTGGAGCTCCCGGCCGCATCCACCATGCCGATCGCTTCGAATTCCTTGCCATTACGGCTTCGCTCCACCACGAAATGATCGCTGTTCCGTTCACTGCCTGTGGCCCAATGCAGTTCCACGGTCCCTTCGGTGGGTGTGGCCTCGAGAAGCAACAGTTCCACCGGGAGGATCATGGATGTGCAACCGAGCATCGTGGTGCTCGTTGCCCCCAGGCTGTTCGTGTACTGGGTCCAGCGCATCTGGTATGAAACATTCGCGATCGGACCGGAGGCGCGCACCAGTGCGACCAGGTACACGTGCTCCTGGAGCACGGGTAACGGGGACAACCACCCTGTTCCACCGGTGCCTTCCTGATACACACCCTCCAATCCGGGCATGAGGCCGGTGGACTGGTTCAGGCGTGCGCTGGTGCAACGGACCGGCGGTGAATTGGGCGCACAGATCGAACCGTCGATGTTGGGCAACGACGGGGTGTAGATCACGGGCCCCGCATCCCAAATGGCGAAATCCAGGTCGGTGGTCGGGGCATTCGCCGTGGCATCGAACCAGAAGGCCACCGTCCCGTCTTCCGTAGGACGGAAGATCAACCATGCGATCCCCCCGTCCTCAGGCGCACTTAAGCAGCCCATATTCGTGGCATCAAGATCCATGCGGATGCCGGGAGAGACAGCACCTCGAAGGTTACCGACCTCGGTATTCGGGGTGCATACCGTTTCTGCACCCAGGCAGTCCGTTACCGGTGCGGTGAGGATATTACAGGCACTGGTCACCGTGTGTTGGTACACAGGCGATGGGTGTGGGCCGAATACGGGAATGCCTCCGTGGTACTGCCAAACCTGGGTCGTATCGCCCAACTGATAGAGGGCATAGATGTAGTTGCCCACGTTCTGGTTGAAGTACTGGATGTGCAGTTGTCCTCCGGTAGGTACTGGGATCAGGTAGATCTCGCTCGCCTCGCCTCCCAATGGTGTTTGCAGGATCACCGGCGCACCACCGTTGATCTCGTATTGTACCCCTTGGTAGGTATCCGCAGCCGGTGGATTCGCGGCCCAAAGCTCCATCACATAGAAGCAGGTTCCCGCTGGTGGGGTCGGCTCGGTGAGGCAGATGGTGAACTGCCCGACGGGAGAGCCCGTCCCCTCCACCCACACACGCACGTAATACGTCTCGCCGGGCATCAGGCCGGTACGGATGATGGCCGCACCGTGGACCAATCCCTGCCGGTCGTCGCATTCCAGTAGCGTGAAGCGCCCGCTGCACCCATTGCCACCCGTGCCATACAAGGCCATTGCTGGATTGCCCGGTAGGCTCATGCCATACGGTGCCACATCCAGGTGGATCGTACCACTGGCCGGAGCTACGAAGGAGTACCACACATCCCTGCTGTTCCCGTCGAAATTGCCACAACCGGGGTTGGGGATACCACCTGTATTACACGCGTCCAGGTTGGTGCTCATGGGCGTGGTACCGATCGGGCAGCTTCCGCCGAAGGTGAGCGGGGTGGCGCCACAGGGAAGGTTGTTGCTCGGCGGTGTGCCACCCGGACTGGGGCCTATCGTCCACCGGAAACGGATCCGGCCATATCGGAGGGTGGCGCTCTGTGCCGTGCGCACCGAATGGATCCGCACATACAGGGTGCTGCCCGGCACCAAGCACGATAGCGTGAGGTTCGGTAGGGCGGGGGTGCTTGCAGGGAGGGTGCCATGGAAGTCTCCAAGTTGCCGATAGGTCAGCGGATCACCGCAATTCGTTGCCGAATAGGCCGTCACCCCGATCGTATTGGCGGTACCAGCAAGTCCGCGTGCGATGATCATGCCGACCACACCTGTGGGTGGTACGGTGAGCTTCAACCAAAGATCACCTCCGACATACCCCCCTGAATCGGCGAAGAGCCAGGGCGACTCATCGCAGGCGAAGACGTAATCCACATTGGTGAAGCTGGCGCTCGCATTGATGGTTGGTGCAGTGCAAGCGGTCTCCGATGCCCCGCGCGGAGGCATGGTGCTTTCGGTCTGACCCTGCACACACAGACGGAAGGTGAGGTTGTTGGCACGGGCATTCTGGTCCCAAACACGCACATACAACTTGTTGCCCGGTGTGTAACACACGGCATCGATCGCGGGTTGGTTCTGTGCCAGGGTGATGGAACTCCCACCGGTGGCACATTCCATCAGTCGGAAAGGACCGGTGGCATTCGGCGCCTCGTACACCGCGATACCCCCATTGGTCATGGTGCCGCTGATCACGGTGATGCGGAAACGATGTGCCGCTACCGGTGCATCGATCCGGAACCAAACATCCGGTGCGGGGCTGGCGGGATTCGGCGGCGGGGTGAAGAAGTTGCCACAAGGTGGATAGCTGCCCGCTGTACTACTGGTGGCCGGTGCCACTGGAGCCAAGGCCAACGAGAAGTCGCCTGTGGCCGGGTTCAGGGAGCCAGTGGTACAAGAGGCGGTCAACGTGGTCGATATCCCCGCGTTCGTGTTGAAGGTCAAGCCTGTGGTGGCATCCGAAGGATCATCACTGATCTGCTGGGCCTTGCTCGGTGCCCCGACCCCAAGGAGGAGCATGGTCACCACCAGTGAACGGAATACGGCGTACCGCTCCGATGCACGATGGGGTCCCATCCGATCACTGGTCGGAATGTTCGGCTCAGTGGGCCTTGTAGCCCGGAGCACACACCTACGCCGAGAGGTGGCGGATCGACAGGTGGAGAGTTTGATCATGTGAGAGCATGGATCACCATACGAGTGTGAGAGGCACGTATGGAAGAGAAATACCCACAAGTCTACGCACGAATCGGCCTCGTTCGACAGGGACCTCCATTTTCTGTGATCAACCCGGCCTGGCGCACTCCAATTCGGCCCTGGACGTGGTCATTCCACTGCTGCGGACCGACAGGGATCGCTTCCACCACCCGCATGAGGTACCAATACGGAGCGTAAGGGCCGCTATATGGATCGCGGGTCGATCGCACCTTTCGGCACTTCTGGCGCAGGGGTGGGTGAATTCGGAACGTGGGGCCGTGTGCTATTTCCTGATGGATTTGCTTTTGTCATTGGATCGGACTAATGTTGGCGAACAATACTCTCACCTCTCACACCGGATACGACCATCCAACTGCTCTCAACCCAGCCTTAGTCCACACCTTATTGCGACACATACGGTTGCGATGCTTGGCATCCGCCCGTATGAGAACGGCCAGGATCCTTGGTGTTCCTGAACGTATCCACCCCCTGACCCGCTGTCGGCAACGCTGGCGGGTGTGCACACCCTCTCAGTCCCTCACGCTCAATCTCAACTCACCAACACTCTCAGCAAAATGCGTTCAAGAACCTTACACACGGCGATGCACGGAGCCTTGACGGCTTTGGCATCCCTGCTTTTCCTGGGCCGGGCCCCAGCTCAGACCTATTGTGCGGGATCCGCCGGTGCGATCTACCCGATCTGCTCGATCACCTTGTCGGACTTGAACCTCACCAGTATCTCAAGCGGTACCGGTTACGTGGACCTCACCACCAGCACGGCGCACATGGATGCGGGTTCGAGTTATACGCTCAATGTGAACGGGAATACTTCGGGGTATCCCTTCAACATTTCCGCCTACTTCGATTGGGATGACGACGGTACTTGGGAAACCTCGGTGAACCTGGGTACACTCACTTCCGGGTGTTCCGGTGCCGGAGTTTCAGGGGCGGTGAACGTGCCTCTCGCCGCAACCCCAGGAACCAGCCAGGTACGGGTGGTCTGTGACTATTATGGGCCGGTTGGGGCATGTGGTACCGTGTCGTACGGCCATGTGGTGGATTTTGCGGCGGCGGTGATCCTCCCCACTTGCTTCGCCCCCAGTGCACCGGGAACCACGGCTGTGGCCGCGAATTCCGCGGACTTCAGTTGGACGGCCAGTGTCAGCAACCCTTCCAATGGATACATCTGGGAGGTTCGCAGCAGTGGTGCACCTGGTAGCGGCCCCACCGGGTTGGCCGCCAGCGGCACAGCAGCAGGGCTCACGGCCTCGGCGACCGCGCTCTCCACTTTCACCGCTTACACGTTCTATGTGCGTGCGGATTGTGGTGGTGGCGATATGAGCAGTTGGGTCCCGTTGGCCTTTACGACCTCCATGGGCTGTGGCAGCACGTGGGTAAGCCCAGGTGGTTACAACACCTTGACCGATCAAAGGTTCATTCAAACACATACCGTTTGCCCCAGCACTCCTGGTGATGTGGTGACCTTGGATTTCACTTATTGGGGTGGGTTCACCTGGAACGGTGGTGCCTTGCAGCGCTCGGCCATGTTCATCTTCGATGGGGATGACATCACGGACCCGATGATCACCGGTACCGGTACCGGCTACACGGAAACAGGCTGGACCGTTCCCGCCGGTGGTTGGGTATCCGAACCCCCGATCATCACTTCGAGCCATGCCAGCGGCTGCCTCACGGTCAAGGTCTTCTCCTATGGACTTTGGACGGGTTCTCCCTATGGCTGGAGCGCCGACTTCACCTGTGCCCCGGCTCCGACCTGCTTCGCACCTACGGCTCGTACGGTCACTTCGACCACGGTACACGACGCCAGCTTCAGCTGGAATCCGGGTGCCTCGCCCAATGTGGAATACAAGGTGGTAGCCTTCGGTGGTGCCCCCGGTGATGCGGCCATCACAACCGGTACCAGCGCTTCGGGTACGGCCACGACCGCGGCAGCGCTCGCGGCCAACACGAAGTACACCGTGTACTTCCGCGGACTGTGCGATGACCAAGGCGTGGGCGATGACCCCAGTGCTTGGAGCAGCCCTGCCTTGAACTTCCGCACCAAGCCGGGTTGCGGAGGACCATATGATCTGTTCAACTCCAACGCGTACGCCCTATACAATCCGGTCCCGGTCGGTGGTTGGGATAGTGTCGCGGTGATCTGCCCGGACAACGTGGGTGATGTGGTCACCCTGACCATTCCGAAGTTCTCCTTCGGAACGGGTAATTCTGAAGCCGTTGGTGTATTCGTGCATGATGGGAACAGCATTGCCGCACCGATCTTCAACTCGGGCATGCCTGCGGTCACATACGGATTGAATACGCTGCCCGCTGGTGCTTTCCGCGGTACCACCTACCGGAATACGCCCGGTAACCCCGGTACTTCACCTGGCCCCTTCACCAGCACGGCGGCCAACGGTTGCCTTACACTGAACTTCAAGGCATTCAACTATAACTTCTACGATCAGGGTATGCAGTCCAATGTGACCTGCGGCCCTGCACCAGCCTGCTCCACGCCCAATAACATTACGATCAGCAACATCGGGGGCAACTCAGCCACGGTGATCTGGGGCAATGCCGGGAATTCGAGTGTCGTGGAGTATGGTCCGGCGGGATTCACCCCTGGGACGGGTGCCACGGCTGGTGTGAACGGTGTCATCTTCGGTACGTTCCCAAGCGGCCCCGTCACCATCACCGGTCTGACAGCACTCACAACCTACGATGTGTATGTGCGCCAGATCTGTGCGGGTCCTACCTACTCGACCAACAGCTTCCGTACCCGGTTCAGTACCAGCATGGATTGCTCCACCGCACAGGTGATCTCCTGCAACGAGTACGTGTCGGATGACAATGCGCCAGCTCCCTATTTGAACGGTTCCGCGGTCTACGAGAACACCACTTACACCAGTGCCCAATCCTGCTTGGGCGGTAGCGCAGCGGCGAATGGCCCGGAGCGTTTGTATCGCTTCACCGCTTCGGAGGCAGGCACCCATGCCATCATCGCCGGGGTGTCCGATATGGGTACCAGCAACATCGGCTACGTGGTCACATCCGTGGCGAACGGATGTGCGGCCAGCGCGTTCACCTGTATCGGTACGGCAGCGGCCAATGTGGGGGGGATCATCACCTTCAACGTACCTGCTGCGGGTGATTACTACATCATGAGCGATGCGAACTACACCGTACACAAACGACCCTTCACCTTGGGCTGCCCAGGTATACCTGGTTGTGTAGGCGCGCCAACTGCGCCTGCCAATGGGACCACCTTGGCCGTGAACACCAACCCGATCGCATTCTCCTGGCCTGCCGTGTTCGGTGCGACGAGCTACGATGTGTACTTCCAGGGCAACCTGGTGGCCAACACGCCGAATACCAGCATCAGCAGCCCCAGTTACACCACCGCCGCAGTGATGGCTTTGGTGGGACTTGGACAGCCTGCGTCCTGGCGCGTGGTGCCCAAGAACAGCTACGGTACCGCCAGCTGCCCCACCGATTGGACCTTCCGTGTGGGCGGCAACGGGGCCACCAACGCCATCCCCTTGTCGGATGGTGTGGCATACGCAGGCAACCAGTTCTCGGCCAATGGCTACAGCAGCTTGGAGTCCAACTACTGGGGCAATGATGCCTGGTACAAGTTCACCGCCTCGCAATGTGCCGATTCGGCCACCGTGTCGCTCTGCCTCCCCGCTGCCTATCCCTCCACCTATTTCGGATTGATGATCCGGAGGGCTTCGGACAACGTGGTCCTGTTCCCGCCTACGGACCAGCCCACATACAACGCCCAAGTGACAAGCGGAGCGTGCTTCCAGTACAGCTGGTTCAACTACGACCCGCAGGTGTGGAACTGGGTGTATGAAACTCCGAAGTTCGAAGTGGCCGCCGGTGAGACCTACTACGTGATCGTGGATGGATACAACTACGGCACCAACTTCACCATCGCGTACAACGAAGTGCTTCAAACGACGGACCTGGACAGCGATGGTCTGCTGGACTGCGTGGATAGCTGCCCCGAGACCCCGGGCGAGGAGGGCGGCCCCTGCTATGCTGGACCGTTGTTCACCTCTGGTGCGATCACCGGTTGCGAGTGCGTGGGCTCCGGTCCTGTGCCATGCAGCAACGACCTGACCCTGGAGTTCCAGACCGACGGCAACCCGTGGGAGACCACCTGGGAACTCGTGGAGCAAGGCACCGATTTCGTGGTGCAGCAAGGTGGCCCGCTGAATCCGCAGAACAGTGTGGAGACCAACTTCACCTGCCTGCCCGACGGTTGCTTCTACCTGCGCGTATTGGATGCGGCCGGCGATGGTATGACCACCGGTGGCTACATCCTGCGTACCACGGGCGCTGGCGAGCGGATCATCGACAACCGCAACAACTTCAGCACCGGTTCCACCAGCCAGATCATGGGTGGACAGGGCTTCTGCCTGCCGCTGGGTACGGACAAGATGATCTACAGCAGCTGCGACAAGTTGGACTGGGTGAACAACAAGTTCATCGTATGCCATGCCAATGCAGCGGTCACCGCCCAGTACGGGGTGACCAACACCACGAGCGGCTACGAGTTCTGGTTCTATGACCCGAACGGTAGCTACAGCTTCCGTCGCTTCCGCAGCCACGCAACCAGCGATGGTTACGGTTCCGGTGCGAACCGCGCCTGCCACTTCAAGGTGAACGGTTGGGTACACAGTGTGGCGACCCCGCATTTGCCCGCAAACACCCTGCTGAACGTGCGTGTACGCGGCCGAGTAGCGGGCAACAACCTGGAGTTCGGCCCGGCCTGCCAGTTCAAGATCGACGCCATTCTGGCCGCTTGCCCGCGTGTGAGCCTGCAGGATAACCCGGCGAACACCTCGGACTTCAGCTGCGGTGTGAGCCGGACCTTCGGAGGCGCGAGCAGCGCGAACAATCGCATTTACGCGAACCCGCCCCAGCCGGTGCCGGCCGTGGCCAGCAGCAATGTGCGTTACCAGTTCCGCTTCCGCATTCCGGGCGAAGGCGTTTGCATCGTTCGTCCGCCCCAGACCAGCGCCCGCATGGTGCTGAACTGGACCACCGGTACGCCGCTGGTATGCAGCAAGACCTATGATGTGGATGTGCGCGTGAGCCTCGATGGCGGCGCAACCTGGTGCTTCGGCCCGGCCACTTCGGATGAGGCTTCGGCCTGCGCCGATACGGAGGACTGGGGCAAAGTGTGCCTGGTGACCATCACCTGCGACAACAATGGTGTGGACGGAGGCAGCAACAGCATGTCACTGGAAGGCGAAGGCGCCCTCACGATGTACCCGAACCCGAACCATGGCGATCAGCTCCTTGTGAGCCTGAGCCATGTGGCCGAAGGTGTACGGACGGTCAGTATGGATATCCTCGATCTCACCGGCAAGCGCGTGAGCACCCGTACGATCGCTGTACAGGATGGCTTTGTGAAGACGAGCCTTGACCTGAATGGTGAGCTGGCCAGTGGCCTGTACATGGTGAACATCACCGCCGGCGACAAGACCTACACGGAACGATTGGTGATCCAACCGTAACGGACCAGGGACGTTGAATGAAGAGCCCCGCGCCATTGGCGCGGGGTTCTTGCTTTTGGATCGGATCGGTCGGCAGGTGTGAACACCACACGGTGCTGATACCATTTGGGCATTCCCTGCCTTTGGTATGGCCATGAGGGTCAAAGCGCAGCCACGAAGTATCGTCCACCGAAAAGATCGCGTCGTATCCCCTGGCCGGCGCTGAATACGTGAATGGTATTACCGCTGCTGGACTTGCGAACACGTGAAGGTCACCGCACATGTTCCTGTGCCCTTGCCGCATAGAACCCGTTGCCGGCAGCGATCCGCGCGAACGCGGCCTGTGCTGACCCCTGTTCACCGGAACGTTCCATGGCCAACGCATGGTACCAGTCCGCCTCTTCGTCGAACGCATGGAACCGATGCCTGGCCGCACGGTCCAGGAAACGTTCGGCACGTGTGCTCTTCCCCATGTTGTAGCTGCACAGGCCGGCATAGAACAATGCGTTCACATCATCGGGGTACTGTGCGAGCAGGTGTTCCAGTTCGGCCAGACAGCCCTTGCGCACGAATTTGCCCAACGCTTCATCCATGTATGTGAGGTAAGCGATGTGCCGTTCCTGTTGCCTGGCCACTTGCTGCTCCACCCCGGTCGGGTACCGCGCATCCACACCCGTTGTCAGTTGTTCGAGCCCTGGTTCGTGGCCGTACGTCTCCATGCCGACCAGGATGCCGGGTATTTCACGACGCATACGCTGGAGACAACGATTGCGCATCACCGTATGCACCCACGGTCTGAACCGTTCCACTTCATGCCACGATACCAGGTCCTTCTAACCGGCGAAGAGTTCCACCACCTCATCCTTGCTGTGCTCCGGATCCTTCAGGTACTTCATGCCCACCCCGTACAGCAACTCGGCATAGCGGTCCCATAGGTCGGCCATCGCGGAAAGGTGCCCCTCCCGCAGGAGACCCACCAACTCCTCGTCGGAGCGGGTCGCTATGGCCTTGCGCCGCAGGAACATCTCAAGGCAGATCCTCGCTCTCCGTTCGTTGGACCGCTCGCCGACGTTCCGCTTCGTGGATCTCGCCATAGGTCCGGGTCTCAAACACGATCACCCCGCCGGTCACGTCGCCGTAACGCGCAGGCAGTCCACCGGTGTACACGCTCACGCTGCTGATCGCGCTCGGTGGCACGCGTGGCACCCCACCACTGATCTTCACCCCGTCGAGGTAGCTCACCGTATTCTCCGTATGCGATCCGCGGAAGTACAGGCCCTCACCGTTCGGCGCGGCGGTGACCCCGGCGAAGTTCTTGCTGAGGAATTGGATCGGGTCCTTGCGCGTGGGATCGGGAGGCCAGGAGGCTCATGCGGCTGGGGTCGTCACGGTCGATCAATTTCCGTGTGAACCCGATCTTCTCGAATGTCCTCAGGTCCTTCATGAACGTCAAGCGTACATCGTTCAAGTAGGTCGCGCGGTCCGTGGTCACCACCACGCCAACGACCTCCAGTGTGGTGTAGCCGGTGAAGGAGATGGTGACCGGATGGATACCGGCAGGCACAGGTTTGAGCACGAACCGGCCATCGAGGTCGGTATTGGTGCCGACCAGTTCGCCGGCGATGCGGGTGTACACGCTCGCAGAGGGAAGGGTGCCACCATCGGGATCAAGCACACGACCGCGGATCTCGCCGCTTTGTTGCCCTTGGATCGATCCGATCAAGAGGGTGCTCATGAACAGGGTGGTGTGTCGCATCGCAGGTCGTTCCCATGGAGATGCCGGAACCTGCCGGAATGCATACGGGCACCCTTGCTGCCAGCAAGGAGCGGTCCCAAGGTGTTCACCCAGCGATCAGTACGATCACAACGCCTCCGCCACCACCTCGCGCACACCGGGCACCTCGTGCTTCAGCATGTTCTCGATCCCTTGCTTCAAGGTGATCATGCTGCTGGGGCAACCACTGCATGATCCACGCAGCGACACGGTGACGATCCCTTCCTCGTAACTCTTGAACGCGATGTGGCCCCCATCGCCCTCCACCGCAGGCCGGATGTACTCCTCCAGCACGCGGATGATCTTCTCGTCGTCCGGGCCCTTCGCCTCCGCGTGTGTGCTCGCCCGCTCATTCGCATCGGCAAGGGCTTGCGCTGGAGCATCCTCGTACACCACCCGACCATCGGTGCGCAGGTACTCCAGGATGTAGTCGCGCAGTTCCATGCCCACCAGGTCCCAATCCACGCTGTTGTTGCGGGTCACCGTGATGAAGTTGCTGCTGATGAAGACCCCGGTGACGAAAGGCAGGTTGAAGATCCGCTCGGCCAGGGGCGATACGTTAACCGGCTCCTGCGGTGTGCGGAATTCCAACAGGCGGCCCTCTTCGATCAGCAACCGATCACATACGTACCGCATGGTGAGCGGATTGGGCGTGGATTCCAGATACAGGTTGGCCGGATGCTTCCTTTTCTCGGTGCTCATGGACGTCATGCACGGGCCCTATGTGCCCCGGTGCGGCGCGAAGATACCGCCGCTCACCCCCCTTGGCTTCTCAAGGATCCACGAGATGGGTCATGGCCCCAGTGGCCGTAAGGTCTACTTTTGTAGCGCGATGCGCTCACTGCTTCAACGGCACAGGTGGATCACCTACATGGTCGTGGGCCTCTTTCTGGTGGCCACCAATGGGATGACCATCAGCCGCATGACCTGCTTGGAGGGCGGCCACAGCGTCCTCAGTCTGGGCGTGAGCACCGGTTGCTGCCCGGATGAGGGCGAGCCGAGCGATACCCCCACGTTCAAGGCCTCCTGTTGCGAGCTGGCCTTGGTGAAGGGGGAACGTGACAACATCCTTCCGAACATCGGCATCAACCATCACATTGACACCATTGACCTTTGGCTTCATGTGACCCAGGTCTCGCCGCCTGCAACCGTGCGTTCGATCCCGTGGCTGGCATCCCGTCCGCCACCACGTTCGGCCCCCGATAGGCTCTCGGTGATCAGCGTGCAGCGCGTTTAGGACTTTCCTGTTCCCGCCCACAGGGCGATGGGGTCGTGCCACGACCCGGTGTCCATCACATCAACAGGAATTCCATACCATGACATTCAAATTCAGGATCCTTCACGCAGTACTCGGCCTGGTCTGCGGTCCGGTCGCAGGGGCGCAGGTCATCACCGGCCACGTGACCGGGACGGAAGCCGAAGCCTTGCCGGGGGCCAATCTCCACTGGCTCGGCACCACCATCGGCACCGCCACCGATGCGAATGGCGCTTTTTCCCTCACCCTCCCAGGGAACTGGCCTGCCACCCTCATCACCTCGTTCGTAGGTTACAAGGCGGATACGCTACGACTGACCTCACCACCCACCACCCCATTGCGCATCAAACTGCGTTGGGCCGTGGAAATGGGCCCCGTGGAGATCGTGGACCGCGTAGCGGGAACTCGCATGGACTCCCGCACCATCAACTCCACGGAGATCATCGGACAGAAGGAACTGAAGCGGGCAGCGTGCTGCGACCTCAGCGAGAGCTTCGAGACCAACGCCACCGTGGACGTGAATTACAGCGATGCGATCAGCGGCACCAAGACCATCCGCATGCTGGGCCTCGACGGTAAGTACGCGCAGATCAGCATGGAGAACCTGCCCTTCATCCGCGGCCTCTCCACCGCCTATGGCCTCACGCTCGTGCCCGGCACCTGGATCAAGGACATCAACCTGAGCAAGGGGGTGGGCACCGCCGTGAACGGCCCCAATGCCATGACCGGCCAGATCGACCTGTGCCTGCTCGACCCGCTTTCCGAACCGCCGCTCTTCATGAACCTGTACGCGAACTCCCAGGGGCGGGTGGAAGGCAACGTACACCTCGCGCAGAAGACCGGAACCAACAGCGGCAACCTGCTCCTGTTGCATGGCAACCTCTTTCAACGGGACATGGACCAGAACAACGACGGCTTCATGGATGCACCACGCACCCGCCGCTTCAATGTGATGGACCGTTGGATGCGGCGCACCGAACGCGGCATGACACAGGTCGGCCTGCGTTATGTGACCGATGACCGCACGGGTGGCCAGACCGCCATGAGCATGAACGAACCCGAACATGCGATTCATTCGGGCGATCCATATCAGGTGGACATCCACAACGAACTTGTGGACCTTTTCGGCAAGCAGGGCATCATCTTCAAGAACGATCCCAGTAAGAGCGTGGGTTTCATGTTCGCAGCGCGCCGCCACGACGTGGGCTCGCGTTTCGGACACCGGACCTATTCGGGTACGCAGGACAGCTTCTATGGCAGTGCCGTGTATCAAATGCTGGTGGGGAAGGGCAGCGATCAACTGAAGGCTGGCGTTGCCTTCCAGTTCGACCAGTACGAAGAGGTCTTCCTGGACAGCGGCTTCGCACGGATCGAACGCATGCCGGGCCTCTTCGCCGAGTATACCATGCAACGCGGCCCGCTCACCATGGTGGGTGGCTTGCGTGCCGATGCGAACTCGTACTACGGCAATGTGGTGAGCCCACGACTGCACCTGAAGTACGACATCGGACCGTTGACCAACGCCCGACTATCCGTCGGTCATGGCTTCCGCAGCGCAAACCCGTTCGTGGAGAATGCGACCGTACTGGCCAGTTCGCGGCAGGTGATCGTACAAGGCGATCTTGGCATGGAACGTGCCTGGAACTTCGGGGCATCCGTGCTTCACAAGTTCAAATGGATCGAGCGTAAGTGGGCCATCGGGATCGATGTGTACCGCACGGAGTTCCAGGACCAGATCATCACCGACATGGATCGTCATCCGCGCACCGTGGCCTTCTACATGCTCGATGGTCGCTCCTATGCCACCAGTTTGCTCACCGACATACAAGTTGAGGTGACCCGGGATCTCGACCTGAAGCTCTCCCATCGCTGGTACGACGTGCGTGCCACCTACGACGGGGTGCTGCGCGAGCGGCCGTTCACCCCGCAGCACCGCGGCATGGCCTCCCTGGCCTTCACCGATCCCAAGGAGCACTGGCGCATGGACCTCACCTTGAGCGTTTTCGGTAAGGGCCGGATCCCCTACACCCGGGCCAACCCGGAGGAGTATCGCATGCCCGAACATTCACCATCCTATTCCGTGGTGCATGCCCAGGTCACCCGCATCCTGGGCGACTGGGAGGTGTACCTTGGGGTGGAGAATGCCACCAGTACACTGCAACAACAACAGATCATCGCACCCGAGGATCCCTACGGCCCGTATTTTGACGCTTCCATGATCTGGGGACCCACCAACAAGGCCATGTTCTATGGTGGCCTCCGTTTCCAACTCGACCGCAAAGAAGACAAGCAGCCCACCACACCATGAAGACCACGATCATCCTATCACTCCTGCTGGCGAGCTCTTCGCTGCTGGCCCAGGACCCGGCTACAGACCAGCCGACGAACAAGAAACGCGCGCACCTCGATATCCGCACCAGCACGGTCTGCGACATGTGTGTGGCGACCATCGAAGGGAACCTGATCTATGAGAAGGGCGTGAAGAGCGTGGATGTGGAACTGGCCACCAATGAGATCCATGTGGATTATGATCCGCGCAAGAACTCGCCGGAGAACCTGCGCCTGGCCGTGAGCAAGCTGGGCTACATGGCCGACGACATCCCCGGTGATGCCGAGGCGTTCAAGAAATTGCCGGAATGCTGCCAGAAGGAGGGTTGTGGCCTACCGGCGGAGAAACATTGACGCAGCAACAAGGGGATGGGGAGCGCAGATGGGCGATGGCCCGAACGGTCGCCGTGTGCATGACCGATCCGGTGACGAAGATCCGGTCGTTGCGGAAATGGATGGACGGGGTGAAATGGCTCGTGCGTGCGAGGGTAGCGGTCTTGACCCGCGCACGCACGAACCATCGGACCCCATGCGGAGACCGTTCCCTTGATGCATACCAGTAGAAGAACCTTCACACCGACCCAAGGAACATGGCACTGATCAGAACGCTACGCGGGCATACACCACAATTCGGCCCAGGGATCTTCCTTGCCGAGACCGCCGTGGTGATCGGCGATGTGGTGATGGGAGCACATTGCAGCGTGTGGTACAACGCCGTGGTGCGCGGTGACGTGAACAATATCCGGATCGGCGACCGAGTGAATGTGCAGGACGGTGCCGTACTGCACTGCACCTATCAGAAGTGCGGCCTGCGCATCGGCAACGACGTGAGCATCGGCCATAACGCGATCGTGCATGGTTGTACCGTGGAGGACAAGGTGCTCATCGGTATGGGTGCCATCGTGATGGACGAGGTCGTGATCGGAACGGGTAGCGTGATCGCGGCCGGGGCGGTGGTCACGCAACGGACCATGGTGCCTCCCGGTAGCCTCATGGCCGGTGTGCCTGCCCGACGCATCGGTGCGGTGAGCAAGGACCTGAGCGAGGGCGAGATCGAACGGATCGCCCGCAATTACCAGCTTTACGCAAGCTGGTTCACGGACGATCGAGCCTGACCGATCCGTCCCAGGTCGCCTGGTACACGGGGGCGCCTTCCAGTCCGAGACGTTCCATCATGCGGTGGAATTCCACTGGATCCCCGCTCGTGTAACAGATCAGATCGCCAGAAGCCGACGGGTCCCGGCCGATGCCATCGCGTTGCAGGATGCGATCCAGCTGTCGGGCGATGGCCGGTGTAGGGTCGATCACCCGTACATCGGGTCCCACGATCCGCTCGATGAGCGGCCGTACGATCGGGTAATGCGTGCAGCCCAGCACGAGCGCATCGATGTTCCGTGCGAGCATCGGCTCCAGCCAGCCACGCAGCATGGCCTCGGTGATCGGCGTGTCGAAGTCGCCGGCCTCGATCTGTTTCACCAGGCTCGGGCACGGTTGGTGCAAGACCTCCACACCCTGTGCGAATCGCTCCACGATGGTGGCATAAAGCTCACTCTGGAAGGTGGCCACCGTGGCGATCACGCCCACCACACCGGTGCGGGTGTGCTCCACGGCCGGCTTCACCGCGGGTTCCATCCCGATGAAGGGGATATCGGGATGGGCCTCGCGCAGGGCACGGAGGGCGGCGGCACTGGCCGTGTTGCATGCGATCACGATCGCCTTCGCCCCACGGGCGAGCAGCGCTTCGGTGATCGCGAAGCTGAAGGCCCGCACCTGCTCCAACCCACGAGGCCCATAGGGCACATGGGCACTATCGCCGAAATAGAGCAGGCGCTCCGCGGGGAGCGCCTGCCTGATCCGGGCCGTGACCGTGAGACCTCCGATGCCGGAATCGAAGATGCCGATCGGGCGGTCGTCACTCACCATCCGTGCTTATTGGATACCGAGCTTGGTCTTCACCAAGGGTAGAAGGTCCTCGCCCTTCTCATAGTACAGGACCGTGCCGGTGCTCACGTCGAACACATACGTGAAACCATTGGCAGCAGCCACCTCCGCGATCGCCGCGTTGGTGCGTTCCACCATGGGGCGCAACAGTTCCTCCTCCTGCTTGGAGAGGTCCTCCTGGGCTTTCTCCTGGGCGGCCTGGATGCGTGTCTCCAGGTCGCTGATCTCGCGCAGGGCCACGTCCTTCTCGGTCTGGGTCATCGTGGCGGCACGGGCCTGGGCATCGGTCACCTTGGCCTGGTATTCCGTGCCCATGGCCTTCAACCGCTCATCGAGTGTCTTCGCGAAGGCTTGCATCTTGGTCTCGGCGTCCTTGCGTTCGGGCAGCATCAACATCAGCTTCTGCCGGTCGATGTGCCCGAGCTTGGGGGCTGTTTGGGCGATTGCTGCGGGGGCGCTGGTAAGTGCGAACGCGCAGGCGATCAAAAGGTGTTTCATCTTCATTTGGTTTTCATCGGCTCACTTCCACCGCGGTCCATGCCTTTTTGCGGACTGTCCTTGCCACCATCGGGTGGTGCGGTCTCGTGGTCTTTTTCCGTGGGCGGTTCACCGAATTCCTCGTCATCCCGGGTGTCGCCACTGTTCTTGTCCTTGCCGGGTCGGATCCCCAACTTCCGGAGCACACTGTCGCTCTTGTCGTACTTCTCGCTGGCGAAGAGCAGGTTGCTCGCCTGGCCACCCAGGTCGAAGACGGCCACATAACTCTGCCCTGCGACCTCCTTCACTGCGTTGTACACCCGGTCCTGGATCGGCTGGATCAGTTCCACCCGTTTCTTGAAGAGGTCGCCCTCCGGGCCGAAGCGTTTCTTCTGCATGTCCCGGGCCTCCCGTTCGTGGCGGTCGATCTCGTCCAAGCGCGAGCGCTTCATTTCCTCGGTGAGCAGGATGGCCTCGGCGTTGTATGCATCGCGCATGCGCCGGATCTGCTGGTAGCGTTCGTCGATCTCGTCCTGCCACTGTTTGGAGAACCGGTCCAGTTCTTTCTGGGCCGACTCGTACTCCGGCATCTGGTCCAGGATGTAGCGCGTGTTGACGAACGCGATCCGTTGGGCCGCCAGGATCGGGGCCTGGACCAGCGCCACCAGCAGGATCAGGGAATGGAGGGTGCGTTTCATGCGGAAGCCGTCGAAAATAGGCGATCCGTTACGGTACTGGTCACAGTTCGCCAAGATCTATGCCGATCGTGAAATGGAATTGACTGCGGGCCATGTTGGGCTGCCCGGGCACGTCGTCCAACCGCCAGCCATAATCCAAGCCCATCGGGCCGAACATGGGCAGGAAGAGGCGCAGACCCAGCCCTGCCGAACGGTAGAGCTTGAAGGGGGAGAAGGTGTCGAAGGAACTCCAGGTATTGCCCGCCTGTGCGAAGGCCAGGGTGTAGATGGTGGCCGAGGGGTTCAGCGACACCGGGAATCGGAGCTCGGCGGTGTATTTGGCCACGGCGAAGTTGCCCGTGTTGGGCGAGAGGGAGAAGTCGTCGTAGCCGCGCAGGCCCACCACTTCGCGGCCATCCAGCTGAAAACCGGTGAGGGCCGCCCCACCGAGGTAGAATCGCTCGAAAGGCGAGTTGCCCACCGCATCGTTGTAACGGCCCAGGAAGCCGAACCCCGCGCGCGCCATGAGCACCAGGTTGTGGCCGGTCTTGCTGCGCGTGAGCATGTTGAACCACTGGGTGGTGAATTTCCACTTGTGGAACTCGGCCCACTGGTAACGTTGCTCGGGTGGAAGTAGGCGGAAGTCACGACCGCCGGGGAACCAGAGCGAGAGGGGTGGGGTGGCCTTCACGCTGAAGCTGATGTCCGATCCGGTGCGGGCGAAAAAGGGCTGATCCACCGAGTTGCGCGAGATCTGGAACTGGTAGGCCAGTACGTTGCTGTTCCCGTTCACGAAGTCGAAGACCACACCGCCACTGCTGAAGTTCCGCAGGTCGTAGTTCTGGTAGCTCAGGTTCTGCCGCAGGATGAAATAATCGTCGGGCCAGGTGAGCCGTTTGCCCAGGCCCACGGTGGCCCCCCAGATCCCCAACCATTGTTGTGCCGGGTTGCGGATGCGCCCATTCTCGGTGTCGATGTATCGGCTGGCGCCGTTGGACTGGACCGAGTAGTATACCGAGAGGCTGAGCGAGTTCGGCTTGCGGCCCCCGAGCCAGGGCTCCACGAAGCTCAGGCTGTAGCTTTGGAAGTAACGGCCGTTGGTCTGTGCGCGTAGGTTCAGGGTCTGGCCATCGCCGGAGGGTAAGGGCGCCCAGGCCCCTTTCTTGAAGGTGTTGCGCAGGCTGAAGTTCGTGAACGAGACGCCCAGGGACATCACCACACGCCCTGCCCCCCAGCCACCGCTCAGCTCCAGGCGATCGCTCGGCTTCTCCTCCACGGTGTATTCCAGGTCCACCGTGCCAGTGCGTGGGTCCTGGATCGGGTTCACACCGAGCGTCTCCGGGTTGAAGTAGCCCAGGGTGCTCAATTCCCGCTGGGTGCGCATCACATCGCTCCGGTTGAAGAGCTGGCCCGGCTTGGTGCGGATCTCCCGTCGGATCACATGCTCGTTGGTCTTGCTGTTCCCCTTGATCAGGACGCTGCGGATCCGGAACTGCCGCCCCTCGCGGATGCGCAGGTCCAGGTCGATGCTGTCTCCCTCCACCAGCAGTTCCACCGGATCGGGGTAGAAGCTCAGGTAGCCATCATCCATGTACAGCGAGGTGATGTCGCGCCCATTGGCGTTCATGAACAGGCGACTGTCCAGCAGCTTCTTGTTGTACACGTCGCCCTTCCGGATGTTCAGGATCGAGAGCAGCGTATCCGTGCTGTGCTTGGTGTTGCCCGTGATGGAGACGTTGCGCCAGTGGAACTCCGCCCCTTCGTCCACGGTGATGCCGATGCGGATGCGCTTGTTGTTGTAGTCGCCGATCGTGTCCTTCACGATGGTGGCATTGCGGTAACCCTTCTCGTTGTACAGGTCGATCACGGCGTTCTTGTCCGCCTTGTAATCGGTGCTGATGTATTTGCTGCCACCGAACGGATTGTACCAGCGCTTGCGTTTGGTCTTCTTCATGGCCCGGCGCAGTCGCCGGTCGCTGATGTGCTCGTTCCCCTCGAAGGTGACATCCTTGATCCGCACCTTCGACCCCTTCTCCACCCTGATGATGAGCAGGTCGCTGTTCTCCGGGGCCGTGCGGGCCGTATCCGCACGTTGGATGATGTTGACCGTGGTGTGCAGGAAACCCTTGTCCACGAAATACTTGCGGATCATCGTGCGGGTGTTGGCCACCACCGCGTCATTCACCTGTTGCCCGCGCACGAGTTGGATCTCGTCGCGCAGCTTGTCACTTTCGCCCTTGGTGACCCCTTCGAACTTGAAACGTGAGAGCCGGGGTTTCTCCGTGACGATGATGTGCAGGAAGATCGTGCGGCCGCGGATCTCGGCCGCTTCGATGCTGATGTCGGTGAAGAGCTTCTGTTCCCACAGGTTCTCGATCGCGCGGCTGATGCGTTCGCCCGGTATGGTCACCTTGTCGCCCACCTGCAGGCCGGTGAAGAGTTTCACCGCGTTGGGGTCGGTGGTCCTGGTACCGCTCACGGTGATGCCGCCGATCTCATACTCCAACGGCACTGCCGGGTCCATCACGGCCTGTTGTACCGTTTGCGCCATGGCCGTACCAGCCAACAGGCCGATGAGCAGGGTGAGGAGGGTGCGCATCTTCATCCCGGCGTGACTTGTTCACTGATCGATCCGAAGCGGCGCTCGCGGTTCTGGTAGTCGAGCACGGCCTCGTACAGGTGCGCTTTGCGGAAATCCGGCCAGAGCACCGGGGTGAACCAGAGTTCGGTATAAGCGATCTGCCAGAGCAGGAAGTTGCTCACCCGTTGTTCGCCACTGGTGCGGATCAGCAATTCCGGATCGGGCAGGCCCACCGTGCTCAGCCTGGCGGCCACGGTGGCATCAGTGATCCCCTCGGGGTCGAGGGTCCCTGCTTTCGCTTCTTGGGCGATGGTGCGGGCCATGTGGACCAGTTCCCAACGAGCGCTGTAGCTCAGGGCCAGGGTGATGGTGATCCGGTCGTTCTTGGCCGTGGCGGCGATGGCCTCCATCAAGGTGTTCCGGCAGCCTTCGGGCAACGAGGCCGTATCGCCGATGGTGTGCAGCCGTACCCCATTGGCATTCAGTTCCTCCAGTTCACCCACCACGGTCCTCACCAACAGGTCCATCAGTGCGTCCACCTCGGCTTTCGGGCGCTTCCAATTCTCGGTGCTGAAGGCATAGAGGGTCAGGTATCCCACCCCGATCTCCCGGCAGGCCACAAGGGCCTCGCGCACCGAGCGCACCCCATTGGCATGCCCGACCACGCGGTGCTCGCCCTGACGCTCGGCCCAGCGGCCGTTGCCATCCATGATGATGGCGATGTGCCGGGGGACCCGTTCGGGGTCGATGCGCTGCTTCAGCGCTTCGGTCTTGTCCTCGGAGGTTTGCAAAACGGGGTGCGAAGTTCGCTAAAAGGCTTGGATCAGCGCCGCTTGCGCATCCAGTTGTACTGCTCCTCGCAATCGGAGAAGCGCGAGATGATGTAGGTGACGGAGAAGCCGGTGTACTGGTACCAGTCGCGGGTGTCGGCATCGCCGCGGGCCCGACCCGTGTTGGGGTATACCGGGGCCTGGGCCAAGGTGCCGGGGTCGGCCAGGGTGGCGGCCAGGGGGCCGTTCTCAAAGGCCAACAGGTCGCGGTCCACGTACGTGCCGCTCACGTCGTCGAGGTAGTCGGTGTAGGTGCGTCGAAGGCCCCATTCCACCTGGAAGTCCAGGCGCCCCACGTTCCATTTGAATCCCGCACCGAAGGGGATGCTCACGTTGTCCACCGTATAGACGTCCGATCCCGGTTGTGCCGTGGTGCCCTGGCCTTCGGTGCCCAACGGTTGCAGGGCGTACCATTCCCCGTTCAACTCGGCCTGGGGCGATGCGCGGTAGTAGGCCAGTCCTGCGAACACGAAGGGGGTCCACTTCCTGCTGTCCTTGTCCTTGCTGCGGTATTTCCTGAAGTTCACCTCGAACAGTGCCGACATCTCGATCAAACGCGCCCTGAAGTGCAGGTTCCGCATCAATTGCAACGAGTCCGTGGAATGGTCGTCGTAGGCCTGCAGGGTGCCGGTAAGGGCCTGTAACCGTAGGGCATACCGGTCGCTGAAGTTGTAGCGGTACAATACCCCGTAAGCCAACTTGGTGTCCTTCGGGTAATGCCGGTAGGGGTTCAGGTCACCGATGTAGTAGGTGCCTCCCACCGTGAGGCCCAATTCGCTCACCTGGGCCCGCAGGGCGAACGATGCACAGCACGCGAAGGCCAGGAGGACGGAACGGAACATCCGAGGAGGAACGCGCGGGGCCGGGCTTTGGTACATGGGCGTGGCGCGTGCGAAGGTAATTCAGTCCTTCGGAGGACTTGATCGCACATCCAGCCCCCAGCTGAGCTTGGTGCGGAGGGTGTCGAGGAAGTCGGTGTTCTCGAGCTGGACCATTTTCGCCGTGAAATCCGCTCGCCGTATGGTGATCCGGCTCTGGCCGTCGATGTTCAAGTTGCGCGAGTCCAGGTTCATGAGGCAGCGGTCCGAACGCGCTTCGAGTTGCAGGGTGATGGTGTACCGGTCCGGGACCACGAAGGGCCGCACGTTCAAGTTGTGTGGGCAGATCGGATTGATCACCATCACATCGGCCGTGGGATGGAGGATGGGGCCACCGCAGCTCAGGGAATAGGCCGTTGATCCCGTGGGTGTGGCCACGATGAGGCCATCCGCCCAGTAGGTGTTCAAGTATTCGGCGCCAAGATGGACATGGATGGCGATCATGCTGCTGCTCTCCCGCTTCTGGATGCTCACCTCATTCAGTGCGAAGTTCAACGCCCCCAGTGCGGTCTGATGGTCGGTCACTTCCAGCAGGGATCGGCCCTGAAGGAAGTAGCGCCCTGCCTTGATCGAGGCCAGTGCGAATTCCACCCCATCCAAGCGCACGTTGCTCAGGAATCCCAAACGCCCCAGATTGATCCCAAGGATGGGGAGCTCCGTGCGGCCCACCCAGGCCACCGTGTCCAGCAAGGTGCCATCACCACCCAGGCCGATGCACAGATCGATGCCTGCGGTGCGAAGATCCTCTGTCCGTACCACGGGCCAGGCATGTGTCATGCCCACTTCGCTCATCCAACCGGCCAGGGATGGAGAGAGCAGCGGTTCCATGCCGTGAGCCACCATGCGTTCAATGGTCCCCATCACCAGTGGCGCACTGTCGGTTTCCATCGCCCGCCCATTCACGCCGATACGCATCGTTCAGAAAGGTTGTGTGAAATGTAGGAAGAAACCGTGGTCGCCCTGGCTGTTCACCGAGTACTCCGCACGCAGTACCTGATCGTAGCTCGTCACAAGGTCCAGCCCCAGGCCGTTCCCGTTGATCCAGCGGTTGGATAAGGGGTTCAACGCTGCATATCGGCTGTCCCAGACCCGACCCAGATCGCTGTACAGGTTCAGATACAGGGCGAAGTAGAACGTGCGGAAGGCTTCGATCGGGATGTGCTCCACGCGATAGGTACGGGGCTTGACCAGTTGGAGGATGAGGTTGGCCTTGCCCAATGCGAAGTGCTCCCCATCGATGATCCTGTACTCATAGCCACGTACGAAATTCCCATAGCCCAGCCCCTCCTGCACGAAATAGGGTGGCATACCGAAGGTGTATTTGCCACGTGCCGAGAGCCCGAGGGTCCACTTCGCGTGCAGGTGTACCCAGCGTTTTGTGGTGGCGTACATCGTGGTGATCCCCGGTGCGGACAGGTCCATGATCCCCAGGCCGAGGCGGTCGATGCGCAACTCCTGGAAGTGGCCCCTGCGCGGGAAGGCGCGGGAGTCGCGCCGATCCCAAACGAAGGAGTAACCCAGGGCGAGGAAGCGCGTGGCGGTGGCCGGTCCTTCGAAATAATCGACCGCGCTGTGAATGATCGTGTCCCTCACCTCGGCCTGGGTGTATCGCAGGCGTGCGATGTGCCTGATGTCGTGGTTGCGGCGCAGTGTCACCTCCACATCGGCATTCCACTGGTCACGATTGCTGCCGAAGGGGTAGCGTACCAGGTTCCGCAGGTTGTCCACCGTTCCCGTGGTGATCTCGCTCTGCTCCTCGTAGCTCATGCCCGCACTGATGCCCCAGCGTTGGTCACGGGTGAGGTTGGGGACCTTGTAACGGAAAGCGAACTCGCGCGTGTAACCGAACTGCGCCTTGATGTAGCCGGTCTCGTTCCGGCCCCGCAGGTTGTAGCGGTACAGGTACAGGCCGTAGTTCACCCGGTCCAGGTCGCGCGTGAGCCACCACGTATTGAAGTTGGGATCCGCCAGGTCGAAGATGATCGCGGGCCAGAGGTACCAACGCTCGTTCACCGTTACCTCCACCATCACATGGCGCTGGTCCAGGTACAGTGGTAGTACGGACACGGTGTTGAAGAGTCCCGTGTTCATCAGGTTCTGCCGACTCCGCTCCAGGCGTTGGTACAGACCCTCATGGGCCAGCGTGTCCCCCTCGTTCACCACCATCTCGCGCAGGATGATCCGGGCCTTGGTGGTCCTGTTCCCACTGAGCGTGATCCCCATCACGCGCACGTCGGCTGCAGCTGCCGGAGCGGTCTGCGCCATGGCCGACCCCGCCAGGTGCAGGAGCAGGAATAGGGACAGGGCGCGGCGCATGCCGGCTGATCACAGGTTGATGAAGCGCATCAGCTCATCATAACGTCCGCGCAGGTCATCATGGAACCGGGATCCCTGGTAGGTGGTCTTCACCATGATCTCGTACCGCTCGAAGCTCTGCAGGATGTCGCTGATGTCCTCCCGGTTGATCTTCAGGGTCACCTCCAGCCGGGTGCTATCGGGGAGGAGGTGGCTGTAGACGCTGAGGATCTTGCCGTCGTTCCCTTCAACGATCCGTGCGATCTGGTGCAGGCTGTAATCGATCTGGTTCATCTCCAGCACCACGATGCTGCCCGGTTCGTGGATGTTGGCCACTTCCGCCAGCCGACGCAGGGCCTCATGCTCGGTGATCGCTCCCAGGTAACGCCCCATCTCGTCGAGCACCGGCACCACGGTGAGGCCACGCTCGGTGAATAGGCGCATCACGTCATAGATGTGCTGGTTCCCTCGGATGAAGGGGATCTCCACCTGGTCCATCACACCGCTCACCGTGCCGTGTACATCGTTGCGGTCCACCACATCCTGCTCGCGCACCATGCCTACCAGGCGTCCGCCCTCCACCACGGGCAGGTGGCCCACCTTGAACTCCTCCAGCCAGTCCAGGGCGCGCGATACGTCATCCTGCGGCCGCAGCGGTGGGATGTCGGTGGTGATGAGGTCGATGGCGTGCATGTGGCTTCCCGTGCCCCGCACCCATGGCCTTACTTTTGGCCACCCACGGCGGGTGGAACAAAGTAAGTGGATAGCGATGACGCGGTTGAGCGTGAATATCAATAAGCTGGCCACGCTGCGCAATGCGCGAGGCGGGAACAACCCCGATGTGGTGCGCTGGGCGCAGGACATCGAGCGTTCCGGGGCACAGGGCATCACCGTGCATCCCCGGCCCGATGAACGCCATATCCGCCGGGCCGATGTGCGGTCGTTGCGCGCGGTGCTCACCACCGAGTTCAATATCGAAGGCCATCCCTCCGAGGACTTCATCGCGCTGGTGCTCGAAGTGCGTCCGACACAGGTCACCCTGGTGCCCGATCCGCCCGGTGTGCTCACGAGCAATGCGGGGTGGGATACCCGCACGCACCTCGGCACGCTCAAGCAGGTGGTCGCGCGCTTCAAGGCCGCCGGGATCCGCACCTCGATCTTCATGGGTACCGATACCGAACTGATCGCCCTGGCCGCCGAGACCGGCACCGACCGCATCGAACTTTACACCGAACCCTACGCGGCGGGCTTCCATGGTGGGAGGGAGGCGGCATTGGCACCCTTCGTGCTCGCGGGCGAGCATGCACAGCGATCGGGCCTGGGCCTAAACGCCGGACACGACCTGGACCTGGCCAACCTGGCTTATTTCAAAGCGAACGTGCCTGGCCTGCTGGAGGTCTCGATCGGCCATGCCTTGGTGTGTGATGCGCTCCGCTACGGCATGGAGAACACCGTGCAGCTCTACCTCCGGGAACTGCGATGAGCGCCGTCGAACTCTTCTTCAGACGTTCCGGTAGGGTTGGTGCCACACCCGTGGTGATCCTGCACGGCCTTTTCGGCACCAGCGACAACTGGGGGTCGGTAGGCCGCGAATTGGCAGAACCCTCCGATACGGCCATCCCGGCGTTGGACGTGATCCTCGTGGATCTGCGCGATCACGGTCGTTCGCCACATACCGATGCGATCTCGTACCCGATCATGGCCGACGATGTGCATGCCTTGTTCCAACGCCTGGGGTTGCGCGATGTGGTGCTCGTCGGGCATAGCATGGGGGGCAAGGTCGCCATGACCTTCGCACAGTGTTGGCCCGAATTACTTCGGAAACTCGTGGTGGTCGACATAAGCCCACGTGAACACGAGAACAACCATGCGCACATCATCGAGGCCCTGCGTACCGCCGACCTCGCTCCCGGCCGTACACGGAAGGAGGTGGAGGCGCACATCACTACCCTGGTGAAGGAGCCGGGTGTGGTGCAGTTCCTGATGAAGAACCTCTACTGGCATACAGAGGATCAACTGGGATGGCGCGTGAATGCCACCCTGCTGGAACGTGAACTGCCCGCGATCCTGGCGGCCATCGGCCCGGAGAAGGTGCGTGTGCCCACGGTCTTCATACGCGGTGGCCAAAGCGACTACATCCTACGCGAGGACCTACCCGCGATCAAGGAACAGTTCCCGAACAGCGTGGTGGAGACCGTGCCCTTCGCCGGACACTGGGTACATGCCCAGGCACCGGACGAGGTGGTCGCCATCATCCGCGCAAGCGCAGCGACCTGATGCGGGTCCTGGTCTGCGCGTTCATCCTATTGGCATCTGAAAGGATGCAGGCACAGGAACGTGCGGACTACTTCGCAGGCATGGATCTGCACGATGGCCTGTACTTGGATCTCCAGGACTTCAGGAACAATGCCCCCGCCATTCCGTTGGCGCGGGTGCGCGATGCACAAGGCCTTCCGGTCAGCGATCTACGCCGTGTTTCCGGGAAACTATTCTGGATACCCGACACCAGTGCCCAGCAGCAGATCGACCTCCGATCCGTCTGGGGCTTCTGCCAGAACGATGTGGTGTACATCGGGGCGGAGACCGGCTTCTTCCGTATCGGCCTCATGGGCATGTTGTGCCACCTGGTGGTGGAGCAGACCTATCGCGACTGGGACCCGTACATGTACGGCTACCCCATGGGTGGGGTCACCCGCACGGTACTGGTGCAGCAACTGCTCGATATGCGTACCGGAGGTATCCTGCCCTTCAACGCGAGCGGCATGGATGAAGCCCTGCAGCACGACCGGGTGCTTTCAGAGGAGTTTCGCGCCTTGTCGAAAAAGCAGCGGAACAGTACGGAGGCCCTTTTCCGGTTCCTGCGTTTGTACAACGATCGGAACCCGCTCACTTTTCCGCAATGACCGCCGACGAACGACGGCCACAGGGCTGGCGACCCATGTACGGCACGGGAATTGGCTGGATACCTTGTCTTAACGAATGGTCAACTGCAAGGGCGTTATTTTCGGCGCCCGTCCATTCGCGAACGCCACGATGAAGAAGAGAACCGCCCTCCTGATCCTTTCCGCCCTGTTCGTCCTGCGCTCCTGGCCGCAGGAGGCGAAGAAGCAATTCGTTCCGGCGCTGATCGGTTTCTACAACATCGAGAATCTCTACGACACCATCGATTCGCCGAACACGGACGACCACGAGTTCCTGCCCAACAGCAACAAGCTCTGGAACGGTGAGCGGTACTACAGCAAGTTGAACCGGATGGCCCGGGTGATCTCCGAGATGGGCAAGGACCTGCATCCGCAAGGCATGGCGATCCTGGGCCTTTGTGAGGTGGAGAACCGGGCCGTGGTGGAGGACCTTGTGCGTACCGATGCATTGAAGGACCGCCACTACGCCATCGTACACGAGGATTCTCCCGATCGGCGTGGGGTGGATGTGGCCCTGATCCATGATCCCGCCCGGTACCAGGTGTACAACCACAAGTCCTACCGCTTGGTAACCCCCGACACGGCCTTCCGCACACGCGACCAATTGCTCGTGAGCGGGGTGCTGGATGGCGATACCACGCACGTGATCGTATGCCACTGGCCCTCCCGCCGTGGTGGTGAGAAGCGTTCAGCACCGAAACGCAAAGCCGCAGCCGAACTTGCACGCCACATCGTCGATTCCCTGCTTGCTTTGGACCACGACGCGCGGATCCTCGTCATGGGCGACCTCAACGATGATCCAGTGAACGTGAGCGTAGCTCGGTTCCTCAACGCGACAGGTGACCGAACGAAAGCCGTGGGCCAGGTCTTCTTCAATGCCATGCATGACCCGTATATGAAAGGGATCGGCACATTGGCCTGGCGCGATTCGTGGAATCTCTTCGATCAGATCATCCTTTCACCAGCGTTGGTCTCCGGTGCGGGCGGCGACTACAAGTACTACGGGGTGCGCATCTTCAACGAGGGCTACCTGCGCCAGACCGAAGGCAACTTCGCGGGCTATCCGCTGCGCAGCTTCGTGGGCGACACTTACCAGGAAGGATACAGTGACCACTTCCCGGTGTTCGTGATCCTGGTGAAGGAGGTGCGGTAGCGTATCAGCCTGCCGGTCCGTGCGCTGCGCAATAGAACGCGATGCCCGCTCCGTCAGCGCATGGATATCGGCCTGTTCCTTGGCCGAGCCGATCGAACACACGCAAATAACAGCACGGGTCACCCAAGCCCGACCAACGCACCCCCGTCCATCAAGGGATACAGGCCGTTGGGCAGGCCAAAACGTAAGATCCGTTCAGAACAGGAGCCAAGGTCGCCCCTGTGTTCCGGTGGAATATTGATCGAACGAAAAAAGGGGCCGACCCTTGCGGGCCGGCCCCTTCTCAGATCGATCAACAGATCAGTGCTGGATCGACACGCGCACCGTGTTGCTGCCTGTTGCGTTACGAATAGCGAGCATGTACACCCCGTTGGCCAGGTCGCGGATCTCCAACACCGCGCGATCGGAAGCAGTGACCTGGTTGATCACTGTGCGGCCAGCCGCATCCACCAATTGGAGTTCGGTACGGTCGGCGGTCGGTAACCCGATGTACAGCAGGTCCGTCGCCGGATTCGGATAGGTACTTACCTGGACCCCGGCTTGTTCGATCACGCTGGTCCCCACGCTCACATCATTGATATCGCGTGGCAGGACACGCCAGGCGGAGAAGGCGTACTGGGTGGGCCCGGTGACATTGTAGAAGGCCCCCACGGTTGGCACATGCGCGTAAAGCAGGTCGTCCACGAGCATGCTGCCCAGCCAGTTGCTGATCGGCCATTCGCCGAAGGAGTTCGGAGCCTCCATGCACTGAACATCCTGGATCGTCACCAGTACGGACTCCCACTGCTCGTTCGCGACCGAGGTGGGGTTGAGCACTTCAGGTGCAGGGATCGCGTTGCCCGAACTCTGGACGGCGAAGGCGGTCACCCCATTGAGGCGGGTGTAGTTGAAGTTCTCCTGCACCGACGCGGTCACCTCCACGAGGTCGCCAAGCACCGGGTTGTTCACCGCATCATTCACGAAGATCCCGTTCCATGCACCAGCGCCATCCTGTAGGAAGTACCCCGTTCCTGCCTTGGCGCCCGTGACGATCCCAGAGGTGCTCACGTTCGTGTTCATCAAAGGGGAATTACCAGAAGCATCCTCCGTGAACTGGATCTGGTAAATGGTGGCATCCGTCGGAGGCACCACAACACCGTCGGCGATGTTCACATCATCCAGGACGATGTGATCAGGTCCAGCGGTGGAAAGGACCGAGAAGATGAACTCGGCATCCGCAGTTGTCATTTCGGCGGTCACGCTTTGGGTCACTTCCTGCCAACCGGCACCGGCAAGTACCACATAGTCGTTATAGCTGGCGTATCCCGAACCGGTCGCGCGGCCGTCATAGATGCTGGTGCGGATGCTCCCCGTGCCACGCACCCAGAAGGTGATGTCGTAGGTGGCACCTGCGGTCACGCTCTGGGGGGCGGTGGTGAACCGCTTGTGGGTACCCGTGCTCAACTGAAGCCTCACTGCGCTACTGCCGCCGTGTGGGTTGGTGTTCTCCTGGAAGATGCTGTCCGTCGGGATGTTCGTCTTGGCACCAACAAAGCCGTCGGGGCTGCCGTCCGTCCAGCTTTCAAGGTCGCTGCTGAAGATCTGTGCGTTCGCCCCGATGCCGATCAGGAGCAGGGCGCTGAGGGTAATGTGTTTCATACGCGTTAGGTGTTGATGTTCGTGTGGTCGTGGCCGTCAGTCCACGTTGATCCGGATGTTGTCGAGCTCCCAGGTCTTGCCATCGCTGCTCGTGCCGGAGTATTTGAAGGCGATCCGTGTGCTTGCGCTGGCGAAGCCGCTCAGGTCCAATTCCCCGGACTGGACCCAGGACCAGCTCCCCGTGCTGAGGGTCGGGTTCAGGCTTGTCCAAGTGCCGGTGCTCGGGTCGCCGGAATTGTAGTCCGTGCTCACCAACACCTCCAGCGCCGCTCCGTTGTAGTTGCAAGCGGTCATGAAGCTGAGGCGCGGGTTGGTCGCCGCGCTCAGGTTGATGGGCCCACTGATGAGCCACGCTTGCCCCGGGACATTGGCGTTATTGATGTAATTCTTGCACTGGCCGTATGGTGTGTTGTCGCTCGAACCGATCGAGTTCGTGGTCCATAGGATGTTGTTGTCCGACCACTGGCTCCACCCACCCGAACCTACGCTCCCGTCGTTGAAGTTCTTGAAGAAGAACGGACAGGACTGACCATCGCACCGGGCACCGTTCATCTGCACACCGGCCATGCTCCGATTGCTGAGCTGGATGGTGGTCCCGAAGATCCCCGCAATGCAGACGATGGATCCCTTGCCGATCGGTAGGGGTGCCCCAGCGTAGCTCGCATAACCGCTGGTGCGCACCATCACCTCGTTGTTCATCCCGCAATCGCGCAGGTTGTTCTCGCCCACGGTCTGGGCCACCGCGTTCGCCCATGTCTTGCCGCAGGGATCGGTGAACTCCACATCGTTCAGCCGGATCAGGCGGCTTTGCAGGGTGTCCATGGCGGCCACGGTCAATTGCCCGATGTTCACGTTCAGTGGTTCCACATGTACGCCTGTCGCCTGCTTCACTGTGTTGTTGTCCACATCCACGCTGTCGAGTTGCATCAGGCCATTGTAGGGGGCGAGCACCGTGCCGGGCAAATAGATGCGGATGCTGTCGCCGATGTACAGGCCACCGCTGTTCAACAACCGTAACGTAAGCCCTCCAGTGCGGTCCTGCACACTGATGTTCTTGTAGAAGTTGCCGTCCACCTCATCCGCAGTGACCACGGCATACACGCTCTTCGGCTCCGGGAAGTGGACGCGTGTGCCGGTGTACAGGGCCTTCAGTTGGGCGATGGTGAGCACACTGCCTTCGGGCAAAGTGCGCTCCGGGGGTGTGTCGAATTCCTTTTTGCAGGCAACGGCCACAATGGCCACGCCCAGTGCGAGCACTGCGGTCCGTAGGTTATTCACGGTTGGGGTTTGCATGGGCATCAGAAGCTGAAGGTCAACATGGCGAAGTAGTTCCGCCCGAAGAGGTAACTGTATTTGGGTGGGAAGCGGCCCACATCCATGCGGTCATACCGCAATTGCTCGAAGCCACCCACCTTGAAATCCTGGTTGTTGAGCAGGTTGCTCACCGAGAGGTTGAAGGCGATGCGGTATTTGCGCTTGACCATCCAGGATTTCCCGGCGAAGGCATCCACGGTCATGTTGTCCTCCAACTTCTCCTGGGTCAGGAGGGCGTCCCACTGGGGGTCGCTCACCACCAGGGCATCCACGGCCTGCTCGGTCCGGCGGTCCGGATTGGGATCCAGGTAGATATCGTCGAACCAATTCGCGTTCACCCCGATGAACCAGAACTTGGGCGCGTTGTACCGAAGACCCAGCGATGCAGCGGTCTGGGGCATGCCGCCCACCTTGTAGTTCTTCCAGTAGATGGTGCGCTCCGATGCGAAGATCTCCGGACTGTTGTTGCGTGTGATGGTGGCCGTGGGCCGCGAATCATACCGGTAGTCGCCACCGGCATACACCGCGGTGAGCTGCCAGGTGCTGGTGAGGTTGGCCTCTACGCCGAGTTCCACCCCTCGGTTCACCTGGTCCACCCCGGTCATGTTGTAGTTCACGATGGTGAGATACTCGTCGTGGTAGAAACTACGCGACCAGACCTGGTCATAGATCTTGCTGTAATACAGGGTCGCGCGTCCTTTTATCCGGGGGAAACGCACCACGTATCCGATGTCGCCGGTGTACACCTTCTCACTGGTGAGGCCTGGGATGGCACCATCATGTACACGGGGACTGAGGTATGAGACATTCGGCGCGGGCGGACGGCTGAGGAAAGCGGCGTTCGCGGCGATGAAATGACGGCCGGTGAGTTTGTACAGGCCACCCGCCTTGATGCCGAAGTTCAGGAAGTCATGCACTTCCCCTTTCCCCTTGGAGGTCTCTGGGAACCGACCATTGCGCATGTGGCCTTCGCGCCAGAACGCCGTTTGGGCGATGGATACGCCGACGTAGCCTTCGACCTTCTGCCATTTCTTCTCCATCTGCCCGAACACATTCACCAGTCGGGTGTTCATGTGGTAATCCCAGCCGAACACGTCGCCCACCTCCACCAGCTTGTTGGGGCGGTCCAGGTCGTTCTGTGAGATGAGCGTGTCGTTGAAATCGCGGTCGGCGAATTGGTCGATATCCACCCAATAGTCACCACCCAACAGGTCGTCGACCGTATTGAAGTAGTGCGTGCGCTGCAGGTTGAAACTGCCGCCGACGGTGAGGTGCCGGTCCTTGGTCAATTCCTCACTGTACACACTGTTCAGACCGAACCGGTTCGGGTCGGCGCGCTGTTCTTGCACGATGTATTTGCTGCGGTTCCCGGTCACGTCGTTCCCGAGAATGCCGTTCGCATTGTGTACCGTGTGGAGGTTCTTCCCGTTGGCGAAGTACAACTGGTCCCAATCGATCTGCCGCGCGTTCACGTCGTTGCGCCAGGCTTCCTGCATGCGCGCGAAAACGTCCGGGTTCGTTTCCTCGTAGTAACTGGGCAGGTACCGGTAATAATCCGCACGCGGGTCCTTCGCATCGAACCAGTTCAGACTGGAAGAGCCATCACGCCCGAAGGTGTAAAAGAGACTGGTGTTCCACTCGGTTCCGGCCTTGGGTTTGTAATAATGGCTGGCCATCAGCATGGGCTTATGGTCGAATGTCATGCGCGAATTGCGCTTCTTACCATCCTGGAAGCCCCAGTTCGGGTTGTAGTAATTGGTGCCGGCCAGATCGTATGCCTCTTGAACGGCAATACCCGCACGGCCCTGCACGATCGGGGCACCGAACCCGGAGAAGCTCACCGAATGCTTCTCGTTGATCTTGTGCTCGGCGCTCAGGTAGTACGCATAGGCATCGAAGGAGGTCCCTTCCACGTAACCCTCCTCGGCCCAACGTCGCGATCCACTGAAGCTGAAGGACCAGCCGTTCTTGAGCAGCCCGGTGGAGCCCGTCACCATTAAACGGTTGCGATAGGCGCGGTTGGTGGATGCGTACGATACTCGGACCCCCTTCCGCAAGCTGCTCGAACGCACATTGATGTCCGTAGCGCCGCCCACACCGCCAAAATTGTAGCGCGTGGCACCCAGGCCCGTGCGTACCTGCATCCAGCGCGTCACGTCGTTCAAGCCCGCCCAGCTCGACCACTGTGCCCACCCGGTCTCCAGGTCGTTGACCAGGACCCCATTGATGGTGACGAGCGTGTTCTCCGAATCATAGCCCCGGATGCGGAAACGGGCGGAACCGAAGTTGAAGCCCGCCACGGCCGTGAACACATCGCGCGAGGATTGCAGGATACCGGAAATGTCCTGGGAACCAAGCTCGGCATCCAGGTCATCGGCCGTGATGGTGAAGACCGGTAGCTGTGGGCGGTTCACCGCACCCGTGTCAGGCACCACCGGCGCAAGTGTGGTGTCCGATTGTGCGCGACCTGCCTGGCCGAGCATGAATAGAATGGCTGTAACGAGTACTGTCCTGGTCATCGGCGGGGTAACAAGGTCCGGTCCCACCATAGCCTTCCCTTTCGTTGGCCTTGGTATGCCAACAGGAGAAATTACAGCGGCCGCCAAAGATAATCGCCACGACCGCACGTGGTATGTCATTGGGGTGGGGCTGGTCCGTGGGATCACTAGGACGACTGGATCAATGTTCGGTCCATCAAACGGCGGTTCTCCTTGCGCTCCAGCGGTTTTGGCGTTAATTTCGCTGGCTTTCCAGCGAACCATCCGGGTCGCTGTTGCGTCATTACTTTCAATGCCCTTCGGTCGGATCCTTCTCCCCGTTTGTCTGGCCCTCGCGATGTGGTGGCCTCAGGCTGCACGCGCCGACCACTATTCGGGCGGGAGTATCACCTACACCTGTATCGGGGGTAATTTCTTCGAGATCACGCTCGATCTCTATCTGGATTGTTCGGGAGCCCCTTTGAGCGCACAAAGTCTTCAACTCACCAACGACTGTGGGGTCAGCTTCTCGTTGGCCAATCTGCCCTTGGTCCTTACCGAAGAGGTTTCGCAATTGTGTCCGGCTTCATTACCCTTGAGCACATGCAATGGCGGTGTGCTGCAAGGGATCAGGCATTACCGCTTCGTGACAACGGTCTTCCTTTCACCTTGCAACGACTGGACGATCGCCTGGAACATTTGTTGCCGTAATGCGACGCAGAACCTGGTGGGGACTTCCGGGATGTACCTGGAGGCCACGGTGAACAACCTGGGTGGCACCTGTGATGCGTCCCCCACCATTGCCGACACCGGCATTCCCTTCGTGTGTGTGAACGATCCGATCCTGTACAATCCGGGTATCACCGATCCCGATGGGAATACGATGCAGTTCCAGTTGATCTCGGCGCAGTTCGCCGCACCTGCCCCCACCAACATCGGCTACCAACCCGGCTTCACCGCCGCAGCGCCCATTCCGGGTATCACGCTCGACCCCGCGACGGGCCAACTGGCCTTCACACCCACGGTGACGGGCAATTACGTGGTGGTGATCGAGGTGACGACTTACGATGGGCTGGGTGTCCCCATTGGCACAGTGATGCGGGATTTCCTCTTCGTGGTCCAGAATTGTATGACCACACCGCCCACCACTACAGGTCTCACGAACAGTACCAGTGGCTTTATCGTTGGTGCCGGCGCGATCGAGGTATGCGATGGTCTGCCGTTCTGCGTGGACATCCCATTCACGGATACCGATCCAGGGACGGCCATCACCCTCACCTCCAATGTGGCGGCATTGTTGCCAGGGGCCACGTTCGCGGTGGTCGGTACGAACCCGGCCGTGGGTACGGTCTGTTGGACCCCGGACCCTACATTTTCACCGGCGAACATCCTGGTTCATGCCTCGGATGATTCCTGTCCGATCCCGAATGAAGCTTCCAGTTCGATCCTTATCACGGTGGTGCAGCCACCTGCGGTCCCGCCGAACGCGGGTACGAACGGGGTCTTATCCGCTTGTCCGGGAAGCCCGGCTGTCGCACTGTTCCCCAACCTTGGTGGAGGGCCGGATCTGGGAGGCGTGTGGACAGACCCGAATGGAGCGGTGCATGATGGGACGTTCACTCCTCCCGGTGATCCCTTCGGCACTTATACCTATACCGTGGGGAATGGATGCCAGACGGATGCGGCCACGGTCGCTGTGAGTGCTACGGGTGGGCAGAACCCAGGAACGGATGGCACCTTGGACCTCTGCAGCAATAGTGCCTCTGTCGCGCTGATCTCTGGACTGGGCGGTAGCCCGCAGGCTGGTGGAACCTGGTCGGGGCCGAGTGCCGTGGTCGGTGGTATGTACGTCCCGGCTACCATGACACCCGGTGCGTACGTGTACACGGTACCTGGCGTTGCTCCATGTCCGCCCGCCAGTGCTACGGTCACTGTATCAGAAAGTGTGGCCCCCAATGCCGGTACCAACGGCACCTTGACCGTATGTGCGAATAGCGCAGCGGCCAGCCTCTTTGGAGCACTTGGCGGAAGCCCGGTGGCGGGTGGCACATGGACCGGGCCGAGTGTGGTGGTCGGCGGCAACTACGCACCGGCCACGATGAACCCCGGTGTGTACACCTACACGGTAACGGGTGTGGCACCCTGTGTGAACTCGACGGCCACGGTGACGGTGACGGAGAATGCGCTGCCGAATGCCGGCACCAACGGAACGCTTTCGGTCTGTAGCAATGGCGTGGCCGTTGCGTTGAGTTCATCCTTGGGTGGCACGCCGAACGCAGGCGGCACATGGACCGGACCAAGTGCAGTGGTCGGCGGCAACTACGCACCGGCCACGATGAACCCCGGTGTGT
>JADLAI010000011.1 GCA_020848295.1 Flavobacteriales bacterium | reverse complement strand
CACCTCTACATGCTGCGCTTGGCCAATGCCACCGAGGATCAGCGCGATGCCGTCATAGCGGCCATCGCCAAGCGCGAGGTCAGTGTGAATGTGCATTTCATCCCACTGCCCAAGCTCAGCTTGTACGAGGGGCTGGGTTATCGCATGGTCGATCACCCCAACACGTACAGGCTGTACAGCACCGAGATCAGCCTGCCGGTGTACTACGACCTCTCCGATGCGCAGGTGGATACCGTGGTGGCCGCTGTGAAAGCCGCCGTAACGGAGGTGCTGGGCTGAACGCATGGTCAAGCGCGCGTTCGATATCGTGGTCTCGGCCATGGCGCTCCTCGTCCTGGCCCCGCTACTGCTGGGGCTGGCCGTGGCCGTGATGCTCGGTTCCCCGGGTGGTGCCTTCTTTCGCCAGGTGAGGGTGGGGAAGGGGGGGCGTGAGTTCAGCTTGCTCAAGTTCCGCACCATGCGACCCGGGAGTGAATCGCTTGGACAGATCACCGTGGGCGGTCGGGATCCACGGATCACCGGGATCGGCTACGTGCTGCGCAAGACCAAGATGGACGAACTGCCACAATTGCTCAACGTGTTCCTGGCGGACATGAGCATCGTGGGTCCACGGCCCGAAGTGCCCAAGTACGTGGCCATGTACACTCCGGAACAACGGCAGGTGCTTTCCGTGCGGCCAGGGATCACTGGGGCAGCGAGCGTGGCCTACATCGACGAGAACGAACTGCTGGGACGTAGCACCGATCCGGAGCGTACCTACGTTGAAGAGGTGATGCCCGCAAAGCTGGCATTGGATCTGGATTACGTACGCCATCAAAGCTTCGTTAACGACCTGTCCATCCTGCTCCGTACGGGTGCCCGCCTCTTCGCTGGTTGAGTGTGTTACTCCGCTGGATCCCCCTACGTTCCTTTGTGCCATGCGGCGGTCCATCCTTGTTCTCTGCACGATCCTCGCTGTCCTTCGCATGTCCGCCCAATGGCGATTCGAGGGGGATACAACGCCTACCTGGGAAACCGTGATCGATCGTTATGCCGAATTCGCAAGGACCAGGAGTGGAGTGGCCCTTCTGGAGATCGGTCGCGACGATGACGGTTCGCCCATTCATCTCTTCGTGCTCGCCGATGGCAGCGGCACCACCCCGGACAGTATCCGTGCAGCTGGCAAGAACATCCTCTGGATCACCAACGGTATCCACCCGGGCGAACCCGATGGGGTCGATGCCAGCCTGCTCCTGGCACAGGCGCTGCTGGACAGCGATCAGTACATGGGCCTGCTGGCCAACACGGCCGTCTGCATCGTCCCGGTGTACAATGTAAGTGGCGCCAAACAACGCAGCGCTACCGGCCGGGTGAACCAGAACGGTCCGCAGGAGTATGGCTTTCGGGCCAACGCGCGTAACCTCGACCTCAACCGTGACTTCATCAAGGCCGATGCCGCCAACACCCGCTCGCTGATCGATGCCCTCAATACCTGGGACCCCGACATCTACTTCGAGACGCACGTGAGCAACGGTGCCGATCACCAGTATGTGATGGAACTGCTCACAACACATCCCGATAAATTGGATACGAACCTGCGCCATTTCATGCAGGATCACCTGGTCCCACGGCAGTACGAATGGATGGAACAACGCGGCCACCGCATGTGCCCCTACTTCGAGACGCATCGCGACTTTCCGGAGCAGGGCCTCGCCGGATTCATGGATGGGCCACGTTACAGCACCGGCTACAATGCGCTTCGCCAGCGGATCGGGGTGCTCAGCGAATCGCACATGCTGAAACCCTATGCCGATCGGGTGAATGCCACCTTCGAACTGATGTTGGCCACGTTGGCCGCCATGAATGAACACCCTGACGCCTTGCGCGAAGCGCGTTCCAAGGCACGGATCAGTGCGGTGGAGCAGGTCGTTCATCACACCAACTGGCGGATCGACACCACCGCGGTGGATCGGTTGCCCTGGCTCGGGTACGCAGCGGATACAGCTACCAGCGCGGTGAGCGGCCTACCTCGTTGGCTTTACCACCGGGATCGACCGACGAACGTGGAGGTACCTTGGTTGAACACGGGTGTTCCCGAGTTGCGCATCGAAAGACCAGTGGCCTACCTCATCCCGCAAGCCTGGCATGAGGTCATCGATCGGCTACGGTTGGATGGTGTGCCCATGGAAGTGTTGTCCGCAAAGCACCGGTTCGTTGGTGAGGTGCAACGGATCACCGCGTACGGCGGGAGCGGGCGCCCCTACGAAGGACATTACCTGCACCGGGACGTGGAGGTTGCGATCCAGGTGGACACCGTGCTGGCCAAGCCGGGCGATGTACTGGTGCCCATGGGCCATGCCACGGATGCCCTGGTGATGGAGATCCTGGAGCCACGCGCGGCCGATAGCTTCTTCGCCTGGGGTTTCTTCGATGCCATTCTCCAGCAGAAGGAGTGGTTCAGCGATTACGTGTTCGAGGACATCGCGGCGGATCTGTTGCGGAATGATCCCGTACTCGCCGAGGAATTGCGGGCCGAACGCGAACGTGACCCGGCATTCGCCAACGACGCGTGGGCGCAGCTCTACTTCGTGTACCGCCGGTCACCCTATTTCGAACCCGGATACGAACGCTATCCGGTGTTCCGGATCACCCAGTGATAGGACCCGTGCAGGGCGTTATGTTCGCAGAATGGAACTCTATGACATCAGTATCGGGGCCCGTGTGAAACACCCCACCATGGGGGTTGGCGTGGTCTACGACATGGATCATCGCACCGTGCATGTGTTCTTCCGGGAACATGGGGAACAGCCCATCAGCCGGAACTTCGAGGGCTTGGTCACCATTGCGCCCGGTGTGGAGATCGGCCAGGAACCGCTGGACCTGGATCACGTGCGCGATGCGATCCGGGAAGTATTGGAAGAGATGCAGGCGCCGCAGCGACCTGTGAACATGGCGCCACGCTATGAAGGTGGGGTCTTGGAGATCAAGCCCCGTGACACGTCGCTGAAGAGCAAGGAAGTGCCCATCGAGGAGTTCTTCCACAAGGTCGTGATGATCCGCGACCGTTTCCGGGTGCTGGAACAGAAGATCAATGCCAGCGAGCGCCTCACCGAGCAGGACAAGGTGGAACTGCAGCAGTACATCACCCGCTGTTACGGCACGCTCACCACCTTCAATATCCTCTTCGAGGACAAGGACGACCATTTCGTGGGCCAGAAGGGCGATGCCTCGTAGGGCCTGTTCGGCCTGGGTTCGAGGAAGGGTCGGTGTGCTGGGCAACGAGTTTTCCACCATCGCTTGTTTTCCGTCACCCACAGTGGGTATATTCGTACCGTCAACGTTCTTTCCATCCACCTGTTGGTGCATCCACCGGTCGGCCCAGTCGATCGTCAACGTGAAGCCCACACAGGCCAGTGTTCATCGGAACCAACAATTTCCATCAGGGATCGCACCCTCGGTGGCGTACGGCGGGCCTTAGGCACCTTCGGGTGTTTCGCTTCGGCGACAAGAGGATTACGGAAACCATCATCGCGATCCCGCCCATGTGATCTTCATGGGTTCTATGAACCGGCTCTGTGTGGGCTTTTCTTCTTTCCGGAAAGCAGCTCGCACTCAAATCGGATCGACACCATGCGGTGCTGGTGCGGCCCTCCATTCCCGTTCTTTGTGCCATGGCCGTAGCACTTCCCCTGATGGAGGCGTTCTATACCCTGCAAGGAGAAGGACTCTTTGCCGGGCAAGCCGCCTATTTCATCCGCCTCGGTGGCTGCGATGTGGGGTGTACCTGGTGCGATGTGAAAGAGAGCTGGCAGGCCGATGCCCACCCCAGGATCACCGTGGACGCCATCGTGGCCGAAGCGGCCCGGCATCCTGCCCGGATCGCCGTGGTCACCGGGGGCGAACCGGCCATGCACGATCTGGCACCCCTCACGACCGCCTTGCGCCATGTCGGCTTCCGCACCCACATCGAAACCAGCGGCACCCACCCGCTCACCGGAGATTGGCACCATATCTGCTTCAGCCCGAAGAAGTTCAAAGCACCGTTGGCCACTATCCGCCCGTTGGCGCACGAACTGAAGGTGATCGTCTTCAATGAACACGACCTGAAGTGGGCGCAGGAACAATCCGTTGGTCGCAGTGAAGGGTGTGCATTGCTCCTTCAACCCGAATGGTCCAAGCGCGAGGCCATCATGCCCTTGATCGTGGAGTTCGTGAAGGCCAACCCGCATTGGCGCATCTCCTTGCAAACACACAAGTACCTCAACATTCCATGATGACGTGGCGAGCGGCAAGTGCCTACACACCAACCACCCGGAGCGTTCGGCCAGCGGAAGCCCTGATCCTCCTTGGGTTCGTGATCGCCACGTGCCTTCCGCAACTCGTCCTGGCCCAACCCGGCGCCTATTCCAGCCAGGACAAAGGCGCCATCAAACGCTACGAGAGCGGCTCGGAGTGCATGCGCTTGCGGAAGTGGGACTGTGCCGAGAGCGAATTCGCCAAGGCGGCGGAGGCCGATCCCCGGTTCCTCGAACCACGGATCATGCTGGCCGAGATCGCTGAACAGAAAGGGGAGGATGCCGTGGCCATGGCCCGCTACCGGGAGGTGATGGCGATCAACCCCCGCTTCTTCCCGGTGGCGCAACTCCACCTGGCCGACCTCGAATTCAAGGCGGGCGACTATGCCGCAGCGAAGAAGAACTATACGAGCTACATGACCGAGGAAGAGGAGCCCCAGCGAAAGGCCCGTGCGGAACTGGGCCTGCGCAACTGTGAATTCGCCGCCCGCGCCATGGAGCAGCCGGTCCCCTTCGAGCCGAAGAACCTCGGACCACAGGTGAATAGCGCGGATCCCGAATACTACCCCTGCATCACGGCCGACGATGCCACCCTGATGTACACCCGCCGCGTGAAGGCACCGGAGATCCCCGTGTATGGGATGCAGGAGGATTTCTACGTGAGTCGGCGGGACCTGGAGGGCAACTGGAAACAAAGCATCCCGCTACCGGTAGTGAACACCCGCGCGTTCAACGAAGGTGCCGGCACCTTGTCGCCCGATGGCCGTTTCCTCATTTTCACCAAATGTGCGCTGGAGGATGGCACGTACGGTGGTTCGCTTTCCGGTGAAGGCAGTTGCGACCTGTTCATCAGCCGGCGCATCGGCGACCGATGGGGTGTGCCGCAGAACCTTGGGACACCCGTGAATTCGGGCCATTGGGAAACGCAACCCAGCCTCGCCAGCGATGGCCGCACCTTGTACTACATACGCGGTGCCGTGGCCCGCGACGGGATCAAGAGCATGGATATCTGGACCACCACCTTGGGCGATGACGAAAGCTGGAGCAAGCCTGTGAAACTCGGTGCTACCGTGAATACGCCATTTCAGGAGGAGAGCGTGCAGATCCATCCCGATGGACATACCCTTTACTTCAGCAGCAACGGTCATCCGGGATTCGGTGGATTGGACATCTTCATGAGCCGTAGACAGGAGAACGGGGAATGGGGACCTGCGCTCAACCTGGGCTACCCGATCAATACCAGCGGTGATGAGAACAGCATCCTCGTGGATGCCAGTGGTAAAGTGGCCTATTTCGCCAGCGATCGCCCCGGTGGCCTGGGCGAATTGGATCTGTACAGCTTTGAGCTGTATGCCGAAGCCAGGCCGCTGGCCGTGACCTATATCCGGGGACAGGTGTACGATGCCGGCACCAAGGCCCCGGTCGAAGCGGAGGTGCAGTTGTACGACCTCGGTACCGGCGTGCTGGCTACCGGTGCTTACAGCGATCCGAGGACAGGGGAATTCCTGGTGTGCCTGCCCGCCGGGCGCCGGTATGCGCTCAACGCGGCTGCCGCGGGTTACCTGTTCCACTCCGCCAATTACGATGTGGCCGAAGGTGTCACGAAGGAGCCCTTGACGCTGGATGTCCCGCTGAGCGCGCTCACCCCCGGAAGCAGCATCGCCTTGCGTAATATCTTCTTCAATACGGCCAGCTACGAGCTGCTCCCGGCATCGCATGCCGAGTTGGACAAGCTCGTGCAACTGCTCCGATCGAACCCCACGCTGCGGATCGAACTGGGGGGGCACACGGACAATGTGGGTGCCGATGCCGCGAACCTCACATTGAGCGACCAGCGCGCCAAGGCGGTGCGTGATCATGTGATCGAAAAGGGCATCGATGGCGGGCGGATCACCTCAAAGGGCTATGGCGAAACGAAACCCGTGGCCACGAACGATACCGAGGAGGGCCGGGCCCTGAACCGAAGGACCGAGGTGACGGTGCTTTAACCCCGGCTCATGAGCCTGATAGTCCGGTGGCCCGTCGGCTGGCCGCAGCGATCCCCTTCTTCAGTGATCCATCCAGGTCGCTTGCCGTGAACTCGGCGAATGCGGCCTCCGTGGTGCCGCCTTTGCTCATCACCGCCTTGATCAGTTCCTCCGGCGTTCGGTCGGCATGCTCCATCAGGTGGTAACTGCCCAACATGGTCTGTTTCACCAACGCACTGGCCACGTGCCGTGGTAGCCCGAGTTCCACACCCGCCGCGATCATCGTGCGCACGATGTGGAAGAAATAGGCGGGTCCACTGCCGCTCAGGGCGGTCACCGGGTCCAGGTGCGCCTCGTGTTCCAGATGGATCGCACGTCCGGTGCTGTTCAGTAACTGCTCCACCATAAGCGTCTGGCGCATGCTCAATTCGGCGCCGGTGGCATATGCCGTGATGCCCATGCCGATCTGCGCCGGTGAGTTCGGCATGGCCCGCACCACGGTCCGGTGGCCCAATTCCGCTTGCAAGCGTGGGATGGTGATCCCCGCCATGATCGATAGCACCACTTGTTCGGGGCGCAGCACGCCGGAAAGGTGCGCCGCGATGCCACCGAAGTCCTGTGGCTTCACACCCAGGATCACCAAATCGCTTTGGCCCACGGCCATATCGATCGATAGGGAGATCCTTCCGAGCGCCTCCAATTGACCGCGGCGCCCTTCGCTGCGCAGGATCAGCAGCAAGTCCTCGTGTTCCACCAGCCCATACTTGCGGAAACTGCGTGCGTATGCCTGGCCCATGTTCCCGCATCCGACGATCGTGATCCTCATGGAAGCGAAGGTCGCCGAACGCCGGAGCGCTTGGACGCCATGTTGGCCCGGTTCTTGAACCGCGATCAGTGGGTAACGGCCTTCAGCCCCACGATGCTTGCGATCAATGTAGTGAGGAAGAAGAGGCGCCAGAACGCGACCGGTTCACGGAAAAGCAGAATGCCCACGATCACCGTCCCCACCGCACCGATACCCGTCCACACAGCGTAGGCCGTGCCGATCGGGATGGTACGTGTGGCGCGGAACAGCAAGTACATGCTGATGACAAGGCACACCAGGAACCCGAACAGCCAACCGAGCGAAGTGGCCCCACTGCTTTCCTTGGCCTTGCCCAGGCAGGTCGCGAAACCCACCTCGAACAGGCCCGCGATCACCAGGATGCCCCATGCCATGAGCCGAAGGTAACCGCCCGACCGATGGAGGCGATCAGCATGTTCTCCGATTGATCGACCATCGGACCTACTTGGGCCGATCCGCCATGGCCATTGGATCCACGGGTAGCTTGATCCGATCCGGGTCAGAATCCGAGGTTGATCCCGAGCAGAAGACCTGCGCCACGGGCTCGTGGTAGGAGGAAGGCTGGCACCTGCGGGCTGGAAAGGCAGACGAGCAGGTGCTCTCCGAGCCGATGCTTCACGGCCAATCCGGCGCGAAGCCCACCAAATCCCCCATAGCTGACTGAAGCACCTACCATGGTTCGCTGCCCGATGGTCCGACTCAAGTGGGTCGTGGCTTGCGGTAGATAGCCCGGTAGGTGACGATGTTCGGCTTGTACGGACAGGCGCCACCGCACAGCGATCGGGATGACCGCTTCGAGGCTCGCATGAAAGGGCAGCATCCGCCGTATCTCGCCATGGGAGTAGCGAAGACCGAAGGTGTCCAGCACGGTGGCCTCGTTCACGATCATGGCATCCAGGGCGAAGAGGTCGTTCACCCGCAGGCCTTCGTACCGGATCGTGGTATCCTTCGCGATCCGTACGGACCGATCGTTCCAAACGACCATGCCGAGGTCCTCCAGGTCCGCATTGAACTGTACCTTCTGGTCGGGTCGAATACGGAAGGACCACCGGCCCGAAAGTGCCGCTCCGAGCCCGTTGTGCCGTCCGATGTCACGACCCGCCGTATCGCTCGCTGAATAGTTGCCCAGTACGTTGGTACGCAACACCTGCCCATCGATCCCGGTGAATAACGTGGCCCAATCCACCTCGACCACGGACAACGATCCACCGCGTACAAGATCCAGCCGTACGTAGGAGCCGGAATGCGCATCCGTGAGGCCCGCTCCAATGGTCTGGTAGCGCACCTGTGTGTATCCCGAAGGGCCAAGTAGAGCGGTCCGGCCCTGGAAGGAAGCATTCCCGAAGAATGCGAGGTCATACGCATCCGCTGTGAACGACAGCCCGCTCTGAACATGGTGGGCAACACTCACCAGCGGCCGCCAGCGTTGCTGCTTTCCCCAACAAGCGGCCCCTGTCCATTGCACCCGTGCTTGCAGCACCTGGCCGATCCGGTTGCGCCGTGCGTGAAGTTGCTGCAAGGATCGTTGGCGCAGGTCGTGCGGCAGGTAGCCACCGCGCAGGATCGCCAGCGGCAGTTCGTTGTACACGGTATTCGCGTTGTAGTCGAACAGGCCGGTCACCTCGATCTTGTTCCGATACCCTTCATTCAGGTCCACGGTCCGATCCGGCGGTAGCGCCGTTTGCCCGTGGCAAAGGGACACGAGCAGGGATACTCCGGTACAGGCCAGGGCGCACCTCATTGTCCGTTCACCATGTACGTGCCATCCACCGTGACCTGTATATCCATTGCGTACGTATCCAGCACCCGAACATGCCCGTACTGGGGATCCGTGTCGAAGGCCACCCTCGTTCGCAATCGGGCCTCCCCATACAGCAGGGCCACTTGCGCACTGTTCAGTGGTGCGTGTACCGTGGAACGGACTGGGGCATTCACCAGGCCGTCCGTACCAATGTGCCCCGCCTGTACGCTCCCTTCCACCGGGACCGTGCTCAGGACATTGCCTTCTTCATCCACCAGGTCCAACAGGATCCGGGCTGCGAAGGGGAAGCCATTGTCCGCGAACAGGTGCAGGGTGCCCTGCTCAATACCCGGATGCTCCGCATCGCCGGGTAGATCGGGTTTTGAAAATTGTTCCAGGGTGAGGTCAGCGGCGATCAAGGTGAGGGGTACCTCCATCTCCAGGTCGGCCGCCAACCGGCTCTCATAGTACAGGAAATCGTTCCCGTTGCTGATGTCACCGAGCGGGTTCAACTGGATCTCCACCCCGTACCGCACCCGGTCGGGCAGGTTCTCGATGAACGCATCCAGATTGCTGTTCGTGTTGTCCAACACACGCTGGTATTGGCTGGGTGCGAACCCGTTCCCGTGGTCCACCGCACGATCCAGGTTGATCGGTCCCTGCATGATCGCATGTTGCATGTCCACCACGGCCCCGGTGCGGCTGTTGTATGCCTGGAACGACGATAGCCTGACCTGGATGTCCATACCGACCCCGTTCTCCACGTGTACCCGCATGCTCACCTGGTCAAGGTCAAGATCCCCCCCAACGAAGCGATCGAAGAGGGTCAACCGGCTTTCCTGGTCGGTGCGTGTGATGGTGCTCGTTCCGAAATAGCCACGTGCATACGCCGCCACGAGGTTGTTGTAACGCACCTGCACGACCACGCTGTCCTGGTTCGTGACCAAGGCACCGCTGCCTTCGGGGTCCAGGTTAGCAGCAACGTTCGTGGCCAGGGAGTTCACCTGATCGAAGGTCGGGCCGCGCAGGTCGAGCCGGGTGCCGGCAAGGTCGCGGGTCACCGTACCCAGGGCGGGCTGACCGGGAGACCCCGGCCCCACGGCTACGGAAAGTGTGTTCGCCCCGTCCGGGAACTGCGCGGTGGGTATTCCGAATTGCCCCAACACGGTGCTGTTGATCATGTTCCGCATGTCCACATGCAGATCACCGGATCGGATATCGAGCCGCGTCAGTTGTACCTGCGGAAGCGCGAAACGGACCAGGTTGTTCTGGCTGATCACTGGGAAACCGGCGGGCAGGGAGAACTGGTCATTGCCCACCAAGGGCATCGCATAGGCGTATGAAAAAGTGGTATCCGGCAGGCCCAGCAGGGTGTCCAGGTCCACGGCGAACAATTCGGAGGCGTATACCAAGGTCACCGTTCCATCCGACCCCACGGCATGCAGGGAGTCCGGGACCAGGTCGCCGATGGTGAGCCGGGTAGTGAGCAGGGGCAATGCCACATCCACATCCCATCGGGCGGGTCCGTCCTCCTTCCTACAGCCCTGAAGCAGCAGGAAAATGATCCCCGCGAAGGCAACCGTCCTCATGGACCCTACGTATTGCATATAGGGGGCAAAGTACATCGGGGCTGATATTCATCGGTGCTCGAAACCGGCCCGGTAAGTACTTTTCACCCTCCGTTCTGGGAGCTGTGCTACTTAGACGTAATATCCTCGTGCCGGCGCTGCTTTCCGCAGTGGTCATGTTCCTGGTGTCCTGGCTTTGGCACGGGGTGGCTTTGACGGACCTGGATGAGATCAGGATCCCGATGGGCCTGTATTTCAGCCTGGCCGGCCTGGTCTATCTGATCCTTGGTTTCGGGATGACCTTCGCGGTACACACCGCAGTGATGTACGAATGGATCTCGTTGAAGCGTGCCTTCCCCCTGGCTTCCATGCTCCTGGGTGCGGCCCTGGGCTTCGTCGTTTACCTGGTGATCTTCGTACTTGGCATGTCCTTCACCCGTGGCGGCATGGTGCATGTGGTGGCTGACGTGATCTGGCAGATGGTGGAACAGGGCATGGGAGGCCTGATGGTGAGCGTTGGCATCATCTACGACATGCACAAGCGCTTCATCGAATCGGAGCGGGCCTGATCACTCCAACGCGTACTTACCCTTCCACAACCGTTCGATAAGGGCGCGATGTTGTTGCTCCCGGGCTTGCTCGCCGGGCTTGTAGAAAGTGGTCCCGCTCAACTTCTCGGGCAGGAACTCCTGGTCGATGAAGTGCCCCTCCCCATCATGGCTGTACCGATATTCCTTCCCGTAGTCCAGGTCCTTCATCAAACGGGTGGGCGCATTGCGCAAAGCAAGGGGTACCGGAAGATCGCCGTGGCTGCGAACCGCCGCTTGGGCATCGCCGATGGCCACGTAGCTCGCGTTGCTCTTGGGGGCACAGGCCAGAAAGATCGCACATTGGCTCAGGATGATCCGTCCTTCGGGCCAGCCGATCATCTGTACCGCCTGCATCGTCGTGGTGGCCATCAACAAGGCGTTCGGATCGGCATTGCCGATGTCCTCGCTGGCCAGGATCACCATCCGGCGTGCGATGAACAATGGGTCCTCACCGCCTTCCACCATACGCGCAAGCCAGTACACCGCTGCGTTCGGGTCACTGCCGCGTATGCTCTTGATGAAGGCGCTGATGATGTCGTAGTGCTGCTCTCCTTGTTTGTCGTACCGCGCAGCATTGTTCTGCACCACCTCCTTCACCAGTGCGTTGTCGATCACAACCACCCCATTCGGGGTACGGTCCGCCGAGATCACGCACAGTTCGAATGTGTTCAGCAGGCGACGGGCATCACCACCACTGGCCCGCATCAGCGCATCGGTCTCGCGTAGGTCGATGGCCGACTCCGACAGCACAGCGTCCGCGGTCCTGGCCCTGTCCAGCAATCCCAACAGTTGCTCTTCGACCAGGGCCTTCAGTACGTACACCTGGCAACGGGAGAGCAGCGCGGGGATCACCTCGAAGCTCGGATTCTCCGTGGTGGCCCCGATCAAGGTGATGGTCCCTTTCTCCACCGCACCGAGCAGGCTGTCCTGCTGCGCCTTGCTGAAGCGATGGATCTCATCGATGAAGAGCACGGCGCTACGTGCGAAAAGCCCGGTGCCGCTTGCCTGCTCGATCACCTCGCGTACGTCCTTCACACCACTGTTGATCGCGCTCAAGGCATGGAACGGGCGCTTCAACTGCTGGGCGATGAGGCGTGCAAGCGTGGTCTTTCCCACACCCGGTGGCCCCCAGAGGATCATGCTCGGCAGGATACCGCCCGTGAGCGCCTTGCGCAGCACACCTTGTTCGCCGACCAGGTGTTCCTGGCCCACCACCTCTTCCAAGGTGCGCGGGCGCATGCGTTCGGCAAGGGGTCCGGTGTTGTCCACGGGTCAGGGGCGAAGGTACCATGCTTGAATGCAGAAGCCCCTGCCGGTCGGCAGGGGCTTCGCTTCGTTGTTGGTCCTGGTGATCAGGGCTGGTGTACGATCCGGCCATGGAACTCCTCCCCATCCATCCGGACGTGATAGAGGAAGGTCCCGGTTCCCACCTTTTCCGGCTGGAAGGATACGCGGACCGGTTCTCCCGCGTGTACCTCCCCATTGAACGCTTCCTTGATCTGGCGGCCTTGCAGGTCGGTGATCGTCACCACGGCTTTCCCATCGTGTAATGGGGTAAGGGTGACCTCGCACCTTTCACGGAAGGGGTTAGGGCCTGCGGACACAATGGACTTCTTGTCGTCGGGTTTCTTGCAATCCACGAACAGGGTCCAGGTGGCCACGGTGCGGTTCCCACACAGGTCAACACCCGTCCAAGTATGCACGATGCTGTACCCTTCGCCACTGGTCGGATCGCCTTCATAACTCACCTCATGCTCCACCTCGGCGATCGTTGCGGTACACTCGTCCCAAGCCCATACCGTGGGTGGCATGATGTTCTCTGGATCCTCGTCGCATCCCACGTTCATGCCGTCGCCGTTCAGGCCGTACATCACAGGACCGGTCTCGTCGATCAGCGTGATCAGCTGTTCGCAATACGCCACGTTGCCATCCATGTCCATCGCCCAGAAGGTGCGGCGGATCACGAACGGACAAGTGCTGATCGTCTCATCCCAGTACCCGTGGTTCTTCACCGGAGGACACTTCTTCAGATCGTCGCTCTCCGACCCGCGGAAGGTGGGCCAGCCAAGTGCGTCGGGACTCAGGTCGGCCATGCAGTCCACCGTGATGTCGCCCGGACAGTCGGTGATCAAGGCAGGGCATTCCTTCTCGTTACAGTCGTCGCGCGTGACGATCACCGTTGCGCTGTTCGAGCACCCGTTCGCCGTTGTCACGGTCACGGTATAGCTGCCTACTGTGGTCACTACCGGTTCGGGCAGGTTGCTGGTGAAGCCATCGGGTCCGCTCCAGGTGTAAGAGGGGGCATCCCCATCGGTAAAGACGCTCAGGACCACTGAACCACCTTCACAGGGGAGCATGCCACCTTCTGCGCTCACATCGGGAATGGAAACGTTGTTCGTTACCTCCGCCGATGCCGAATTCGTACAGCCGTTGGCCGCAGTGATCGTCACCGTATAGGTACCGGCCTCGCTCACCATCGGGAATTGAGCGTTACTGGTGAATCCATTCGGTCCGACCCAGCTGAAGCTTCCGGCACCGTTCGCATTCAGCATTACGGTCGGGTTGGCGCAGGTGATGGTTCCGCCATTCGCACTTACGTAGGGGGTGCTCGCATCGGAACTCACCTCCGCCGTAGCCGTGCTGGTGCAACCGTTGGCACCGGTCACCGTGAGGGTGTAGATGCCTGCGGCGTTCACGGTCGGGTTCTGATCATTGCTGGCAAAACCACCCGGACCGCTCCACGCGAAGGAGCCGTTGCCGGTGCCT
>JADLAI010000010.1 GCA_020848295.1 Flavobacteriales bacterium | reverse complement strand
GCCAAGTACATGTACATGAGCGCGCGGGACAACATCCTCAGCATCCTCAAGGCCGCACCACGGCGGCGGCGCATCGAGCAGCTCCAGCTACTGCCCGACGTGAAATACTGTCTTACACCGGACCAGAGCGACAAGATCCCCGTGCTGCGCGATGGTGAACTGGTCCTGCTCAACGGCACCCGGAACGCATGATCCGGAAGGCCCTTCTCCTCACGATCGTCCTGGGAGGTGCCGCCCTGCTCATCTGGCCCACCCATGTGGTGGAACCGGCCCGGGCGTGGGGCTTCTACGGTCATAAACGCATCAACCGGATGGCCTGCTTCACACTGCCACCGGAGATGTTCGGTTTCTACAAGCGCCACATCGATTTCATCACCGACCATGCCGTGGACCCGGACAAGCGGCGCTACGCCGTGGATGGGGAGGCCCAGCGCCACTACATCGATATCGACCACTACGCAAAGGGAGGGGTCGATCCCTTCGAGGCGATGCCACGGAAATGGAGCGATGCGGTGGCCAAGTACACCGAGGATACCTTGCAAGCGTATGGCATCGTACCGTGGCAGATCGAGGTGATGTTCGGTCGGCTGGTGAGTGCTTTCCAGCGGGGTGATGTGGACCGGATCCTGCGCAACAGCGCCGAGATCGGCCATTATGTGGGCGATGCCCATGTGCCGCTCCACACCACCGAGAACTACAATGGGCAGCTCACCGACCAGCACGGTATACACGCCTTCTGGGAAAGCCGGATCCCCGAATTGAGCGCCGAGAATTACGACCACTTGGTAGGTCGCGCCACCTATGTGGACCGCGTGCTGGATGTGGCCTGGGAGGCTGTACACGCCAGCCACCTACTGGTGGATAGCGTCCTGGGGATCGAGAAGCGGCTCAGTGCGAGTTATCCTGAAGACCGTAAATACGTTTTCGAGGACCGAGGCCGGGGCGCGATGCGCACCTACTCACGCGACTTCACCAAGGCGTATGAGGACGCGATGCTCGGCATGGTCGAGGAACGGATGAACGCCTCCATCCTCACCCTGGGGAATGTCTGGTACAGCGCGTGGGTGGCGGCCGGACAACCGGACCTGAGCCGATTCGAGCAGAAGGAGGTGAGCGACTCGCTCAAGGCAGTGCTGAAGGTGGAACAGGAATTGTTCGAGCAGAGCCGCAAGGGCTTCGGTCGAGAGCACGAATGAGCGCCGACCGCAGCAACGCTTAGTTGAATTGCACTTCCTGGTTGAGGACCGCGCAATCCGCTTCGCGCGGCATTTGTACCGAAAGCGGCTGGATGTCCCCGTCCACTTGCAAGTCAATGGATCCGAAGCGACCACTGTCGGGATCAAGTCGACATGCCCGGAAGAAGAGGGCCTCGTCCTCGCGCATGGTCAGGGTGTACGCTTCGGTCGCACGAAGGGTGTCCGATCCGACCACGGAACCGGCCAGTGTGTCGTAGCGTCCTCGGTCAGGCCCAGCAGCGTACTGCACCACACAATCGTAGCAACTGGCGTGCAGTCGAACATGGTACTCCTTCACATCCTCCTTCTTACACGAAGGACACAGCAACAGCAGGGTCAAAAAGCCGGCGACGGGCCTGAACATGGGTGCAAGATACTCCTCGGCGGGTAGGTCACTGGTCGAATGCCTGCTTGAACCGGGCGACATTCCCCCGTTCGTCGGTCACCTCCAACTCGAAGGTCCGGGTCCCGGTGCCCTTGCTCCGATCATCGAAGGTGTGCGTGAGGGACTTGGACTTGGGTTCGTACTCCATCAGCACCCACTGTCCATCGATCGTTGCCCTCCACTTGTCCACGCTGCTGAGGTTGTCGGCCACCTTCAGGGTGAACCTGGAACGACCGGCCATCCCGGATCTCAGGTCCACGTTGGTGATCACCGGTGGCACGGTATCCACCAACACGGTATAGGAGCCGAACGAGCGGACTTGCGCAGAGACCGCACCATCCCCATACGAGCTGGCCCCAACGGCGCTCGGCCTTGCGGTGGCATCCAAGCGAACGATCAACGCCTTGGCGCGGAGGTGTTCGGGAAGGGTAGGGGCCTGGATCCGTAAGGTGCCATTCGTGTGCAACGGGGTCAGGGCATCATGCAGCATGTGGAGTGGGGCATAAGCGCCCACAGGTGCTGGCTTCCTGGCATACCGGACATAGGTATCATCGTACAAAGTGAATGCGGGCAGGGTAAGGGATACACCGTCCTCCTTCAATACATTCTCGGTATCGTACCGGAAGAGGGCCCCGTCCGGCTGTGTCGGTGTCCAAGTGGCGGCCTCCGCCGCCGTGGCACCTTGGAGGGCGAACTCCAGTTCACTCATATTCCCATTGGCATCGGTGGCCCTGAACCGGACCTGGTGTTGTGTGCCGGGGGTCAGGACAATGCGTCCTTGGGCTTTTTCCTCTCCGTAGATCCGCAGCTTGTCGTTCGGCTGTTTGTAGCACCGGTGGTACTCCATCCTCCGATCCTTGTACAGCGCATGGTCCATGTGCGCATTGCAATACCGGGTCGTGTTGAAATCCAGCTCATCGAACCGGATAGTGATCGCGGGAACATCGTCCACGAAGAGTTCGATACGGCGAACCCCGCACTTCGCCGAAGGCCGATCATACCGGTCCAGTGTGTGCAAGGCAAGGCCGATGGTGCCGTACGCCAAGGGGATCGCACCACCCTTCAGGTGATACCGCCCGTCCGCACCTTCGGTCGGGAACCCCAAGGCCTTGCCCGGATAAGGCCCGATCCGGGAGGTGTCCGTCAGAGGGTACATGCGCACCCCGATCATTTCAGGCTTCACCTGGTCGGGCACCTCGATCCCCAGGGCCTCTGGATCAAGCGCATGTTGATCACTGGTGCGTCGCAGTTCGAAATGAAGGTGAGGACCACCACTCCCCCCCGTATTCCCGCTCAATGCAATGACCTCACCCTGCTTCACCGGGATGGCACCTTTATCCGGGACGTGATCGATGCTGAACTCCTGTGCGCGGTATTGGGCATCCAAGCAGGCCTTGGCCACAGGCCCCTTGAGCTGCTGCAGGTGGCCGTATACCGACGTGTGACCATCCGGATGATCGATGTAAACCGCCTTGCCATAACCCCACGGGCTGATCTTGACCCGGCTCACCCACCCATCGGCAACGGCCTTCACTGGTAGTCCCTCCTGGCCTTCGGTGCGGATATCGATGCCCGAATGGAAGTGGTCGTTACGCGGTTCCATGAAATTCCCACTCAGTTCAATGGGATGGTCCATGGGTGGCCTGAAGCCATTCGGCAAGGGCTGTGAGGTTGCGACAGAGCCACATAACATGGTTGTTATCAACAAGATGGATAGCTTATGCAAAAGGAATTCTGCGGGGCCGTGAGGGCTGATCCTTGGCGTGGACATGTCGAATGGTGGTGCAAGCTATGCCGGTGATCCCAGTGCCCCAACGGCCTGGTAAGCGCCTGATGAACACCTTGGGGTTCAAACAAAAAGAGAACACGAGTACCGGGGGATCCTATCTTTGACCTCGGACCACGTCAGTGATCCCATTCCACTGGATGAACACACTTTCCACCCGATTGCAGGCCGTGCAGCAGCAGGTTGCCCGGCTTGTCCGGGAGCATGAGGGGTACCGTCGGAAGAGCACGGACCTGGAAGTTGAGGTGCGCGACCATCACCGCAAGGAGGAGGTGCTGCGTGCCCGTGTGGCCGAACTGGAACGGGAGAACGAAGTCCTAAGGAAAGGGCGTTCCGCTGGTGGCGGAACGACCGGACCGGGTACGAAGGAACGGATCGACGAACTGGTGAATGAGATAGATCAATGCCTGGCGCTCCTGAAGGCGTAGGCCGATCGCATAGAACCATGGAAGACCGATCGATCAGGGTTGAACTCGCGGGACGCGCATACCCACTCACGATCCAGGTATCGGAGGAGGCGAACGTGCGCAGGGCCGTGGAGGAGATCAATGAGAGCATGGACCGGCTGAAGGCCAACTACCCGTTGACCGATAAGCAGGACCTCTTGGCAATGGCCGCCTTGGAAGTGACGGTACGGGCCTTGAACGCGACTGCCGTGCGGCAGGAAGCCGAGACCGATGCCGCTTTGGGCGCCATTGAACGGATGCTCGCCGATCTCCGCGTTTGACCGTCCTACGGCCTGGTACGGCCCTGACCGGGACGTGATATGGTCCACTAAAAAAGAAGGACCCATGGATATGATGAGCATGTGGATCGGCATCCTCGCTGGCTTGGTCGGTGGCGGGGCTGTCGTGTATGTGGTGCTGAACGCCGCGATGAAGAAGCGCGGGGCGGGCATCCTCAAGGAAGCCGAAGTACAAGCCGAGGCCCTGAAGAAGGAGAAGATCGTACAGGCCAAGGAGAAATTCCTTCAACTGAAGGAAGAGCATGAGAAGGAAGTGCGTGAGCGTGAGAAACACGTGAACCAGGCACATGACAAGGCCAAGCAGCGGGAGCAGCAACTGAGCCGGCAGCAGCAGGAACTGGGCAACAAGGAGAAACAGGTGGACCGCATGAAGGAGGACCTTCAGCAAAAGCTGTCCGGGATGGAACGTAGGCAGGAAGAGACGGAGAAGCTCCATGCCAAGCAGGTGAGCCTGTTGGAGAGCATCAGCGGGCTGAATGCCGAGCAGGCCAAGAAGCAACTGGTGGAGAGCCTGAAGGATGAGGCCCGCACGGCGGCAATGGCCACCATCAAGGACATCCAGGAGGAGGCCAAGCTCACGGCGAACAAGGAGGCGAAGCGGATCGTGATCCAGACCATCCAGCGGGTGGCAACGGAACATGCCGTGGAGAACAGCGTGAGCGTGTTCCATATCGAGAACGACGATGTGAAAGGGCGGATCATCGGTCGGGAGGGTCGCAACATCCGCACCTTGGAGGAGATGACCGGGGTGGAGATCATCGTGGACGACACCCCCGGAGCGATCATCCTGAGCTGCTTCGATGCGGTGCGTCGGGAGGTGGCACGCTTGGCCCTTCATCAGCTCGTGAAGGATGGTCGCATCCATCCGGCCCGGATCGAGGAGATCGTAGCCAAGACCAAGAAACACCTCGAAGAGGAGATCATCGAGACCGGGAAACGCACGTGCATCGATCTGGGGATCCACGGTCTGCATGGGGAGCTGATCCGGATGGTCGGCCGGATGAAGTACCGTAGCTCCTATGGGCAGAACCTTTTGCAACACAGCCGCGAGGTGGCCAACCTGAGCGCCATCATGGCCTCGGAGCTTGGTCTGAACCCGAAAGCGGCCAAACGCGCCGGCCTCTTGCACGACATTGGCAAGGTGCCCGACGAGGAACCCGAATTGCCACACGCCCTCTTGGGAATGAAGCTGGCCGAGAAGTACGGCGAGAAGCCCGATGTATGCAACGCCATCGGAGCCCACCACGACGAGATCGAGATGAGCACCCTGCTCTCGCCCATCGTGCAGGCCTGTGATGCCATAAGCGGTGCGCGTCCTGGCGCCCGTCGGGAAGCCACCGAGGCGTACATCCAACGCCTCAAGGACCTGGAGAGCCTGGCAATGAGCTACAACGGGGTGACCAAGGCCTTTGCGATCCAGGCGGGACGCGAACTGCGTGTGATGGTGGAGAGCGAACGGATCAACGATGCCCAGAGCGACGAGTTGAGCCTCCGTATCGCCGACCGGATCATGAACGAGATGACCTATCCCGGCCAGGTGAAGATCACCGTGATCCGGGAGAAGCGTTCGGTGGCCGTGGCCAAATAACAGCACACGGTGGAGCACACGCGCGTACAACCAGGGCGCTGCCATCGGAAGAACGCATTTAGGATGAACCGTGTATTCCGTTCCCTGGGAGCATGAAGGACGGGATCCCGTTAAGTGCCATCCTTCAATGGGAGGTACGTAGCTGGTCCCGGGCGCTGCCCCTGTGGGAGCAGTACCTGCCCAAGGACCGGACCTCTCGTGTGCTCGGTATCGGTGAACGGGAAGGCGGGTTGAGTCTCTGGTTCGCTGCCAAGGGTTACACGGTGGTATGCACCGACCTGCGGCCTTTTCCGGAGGGAACGCGGGAACTGCATGAACGGTATGGGGTACAGGACCGGGTCATCCACCAACAGGCGGACACCACCGCCTTGCCCTTCCCGGATCAAAGTTTCACTTGTGTCTTCTTCAAGAGCGTGATCGGCGCATTGGGCACGAAGGAGGCCCAGTTGCAGGCCGTCCGGGAGATGCATCGGGTGCTGAAGCCGGGTGGGGTGCTCCTCTTCGCGGAGAACCTGCATGGCTCCTGCCTCCACGGTTGGCTGCGCGAGCGCTACGTGAGTTGGAGCAGTTATTGGCGCTATCTCCACATCGAACAGGACCGTGACCTGTTCGCACCGTTCGCCCAGGTACATGCAAGCACCACCGGGGTCGTGGCCAATCTGGGACGCACGGAAGCACAGCGCGATCTGCTGGCCCGCATGGACGTGGTCCTGACCAAGTTGATACCACGACGCATGCACACCATCTGGTACGGTGCCGCGATCAAAGGATGATCATGGAGATCATCCGGTACCCGGACCGCGCTGTGAAAAGCACACCGCTACTTTTGGCTCCCGGCCACTGAGCCATCCTTGAAGGTCGGCCACAACATGAACGGAACACCGCATCGCCATATCCTCGTCACCGGCGGTTCGGGCTTCATTGGCAGCCACGTATGCGATACGTTGCTGGCGGCTGGACATCAGGTTCGCTGCCTGGACAACTTCGCCACCAGCCAACGATCGAACATCGCCCACCTCGAGACCCGACCCGACTTCGGATCCGTGGAGGCCGATATCCGCATAGCGGAGCAGGTTAACGCTGCCATGGCCGGCATCGACGTGGTGGTACACCTTGCCGCGCTGGGGTCGGTACCCCGCTCCATCGAGGATCCAGCCGCCACACACAGCACCAACCTCACCGGCTTCCTGAATGTGATGGAGGCCGCTCGTTCGGCTGGCATCCGCCGATTCATCTATGCTTCGAGTTCGAGTGTTTATGGCGACTCGAAGGAGCTGCCCAAGAACGAACCGCGGACCGGGCGACCGTTGTCCCCGTATGCAGTGACCAAAGTGGCCGATGAGTTGTACGCCGGGGTGTATAACCGCTTACATGGCATGGAGACGGTTGGCCTTCGGTTCTTCAATGTGTTCGGTGAGCGGCAGGATCCGGAGGGGCCCTATGCGGCCGCCATCCCCCGGTTCATCCGTGCCTTCCTAAGGCATGAATCGCCACGCATCCATGGGGATGGCCACCAATCGCGTGACTTCACCTATGTGGGGAATGTGGCCCG
>JADLAI010000009.1 GCA_020848295.1 Flavobacteriales bacterium | reverse complement strand
GATTGGCAGCACGAGGAGGTGGCATTGATGGGCCAGATCACCGTGGAGATGCGTGAGTTGTTCAGCATCCATGACCGGATCAAGGAGCTGCTGCCCTCGCTGGAGAGTTATAGCGACCCCTTCGTACACATGGAGCGCAACGATATCGCCGAGGAGGGTGGACCGCTGGACCAGAGCACCGCCAAGGTGCTTGAGGACCTCGATCGGCTGATCGCGATGCAGGAGGGAAAACGGACATTCCTGGGCGGTAGCATGATCCGCAGCTTCGACTCGTTGAAGTTCTTCGTCCTCTACATGGGGATCGGGCTTGTGGTCATCGGCGCAGTGGTCGCCATCTTCATTGTTCGTGGTATCGTAAGCCCAGTACAGCGGTTGCGTGCTGTGCTATTGAGCCTGGGGCGGGGGATCTTCCCACGCACAAAGGTGCGGGTCACCAATGACGAGATCGGGGATATGAGCAAGGCGCTTTCCTCACTGGTCGATGGCCTCCGACGCACCACCGAATTCTCGAACGCCGTTGCGGCCGGTAATTTCACCGCGCAGTACGAGCCCCTGAGCGAAGAGGATATGCTCGGCCACGCCCTGCTGAAGATGCGTGATGAACTTGGGCAAAGAGAGCGGACCCTTGAACTGAAGGTGCAGGAACGCACCGAAGAGGTGGTGCGCCAGAAGGAGGAGGTCGTGCGGCAAAGTCTAAGGGTGGAGGAACTGTATAACAACGTGACAGATAGTATCCGGTACGCCAAGCGCCTGCAGGACTCCATCCTCCCTCCGGCCAAACGTATACGGGAACTGCTTCCCGACTCCTTCGTGTACTATCGGCCCAAGGATATCGTCAGTGGCGATTTCTACTGGGTGGACCTGGTGGATGGGCGTGTATCCTTTGCGGCGGTCGACTGCACGGGCCACGGGGTTCCAGGTGCCTTCATGAGCCTGATCGGGCACAATGGCCTGAACCAGGCGATACGCGAACGCGGCAGTGGACGCCCCTCGGAGGTTCTGAAGACCCTGAACCGGATCGCGTTCGAGGCACTCCACAAGGACCGCGAACAATTCCTGGTGCGCGATGGCATGGACATGGCCCTGTGCAAATACGATCCCGAACGGCGCGTGTTGGAATACGCCGGTGCCAATGCGCCGCTGTATGTGGTGCGCGGCGGGGAGGTGCTGCGCTTCCACCCGGATAAACGCCCCATCGGTAGCTTCGACCTTGAGGGCCAGGAATTCACCGATCACCGCATCCTGCTTGAGCAGGGCGACATGGTGTACATCTTCTCTGATGGGTACGCCGATCAGTTCGGTGGCCCCAAGGGAAAAAAATTCCTGTACAACCGCTTCCGCGAACTCCTGCTCGAGATCAGCCGGTTCCCGGCCGAGAGCCAGAGTAGGATGCTGGAAGAAGCCTTCCGCGGTTGGCGTGGGGGGCACGAACAGGTGGACGACATCCTGGTGATCGGGATGCGCGCCTGAAGTCGCACTACCCCTGCATGGTCCAACCTCCACCCACCCCGGTGGCGATCGGGTTCATGCACATCACCGGTATCTGCGCTTCATTGGCGATGATCTCCTGCTCGTAGGGCACCCCCAACAGACCGAAGATGTTCCCCTCGGTCAGGTTCATGATCGCGATGAGGTCCGCGTCGATCTCGACCGCATGGCGCAGTACGGCTTTCACGAACTCCCCACTGGTCTCCTTGGCGATGGTCGTCGCATACTCGATGCCCCGCTCGGTGAGGTACTGGTCAGCGAACCGGATGTGGTTGGCCAGCTGTTTCTCCAGGAACTCATCCTCCTCCCTGGGGATGAGCAGGTGGACCTTGCTTTCGAAAGTCTTCGCCATCTCTGCCACCACCGTGAGCTTCTGACGGCTCTCCTTGTGCAGATCCAGCGGCACCACGATGTTCCGGTAGCCCACATCCTTGATCATGCGCTCCTGCACCACCACGAAGGGTAGTTTGCTGCTGGTGATCACACGTAACGCACGACTACCGGTGATGAACTGCATACCACGCATACCGTGCGTGCCCATGATGATCATGCCCGCACCGACCTCAGCGGCGGCATCGCCGATATCCTCGTAGATCGACCCGACCCGTACAATGGCCTTCACCTGAACGGTCTCATTCCATTTCCTCGCCCGCGCCACTTCGAATTCCAATTTGCGACGGGCCTCTTCCACATCCGCTTGCTTTTCGACCACGTGCAGGATGTTCACGGGGGCGCCCGTTCTCCCGGCCACGGTCATAGCGTGATTCAGGGCACAGTCGGCCACTTTGGTGAAGTCGGTAGGAACCAGGATCTTGCTCGTGGTGCGGCTCATTGGCGGGGTCCTTGCAGAAGAGTTCGTGCCTTCGTATTGAAGGCGGCTAAAGATAGAACAGTGCTTTGGGTCGCAGATCACTAAGTCGTAAAACAAACGAATACCAACGACTGTAAACGCATATAAATGACGGTTGGCCGGGTCTTGCTGGCTACCCGATGAAGGTTTGCGGCGGTCAACGAACCAATAGCAACCAAAGACCATGAACACGACGATGAAGAACAAAGTGCAGCTGATCGGGAACCTGGGCAACGACCCGGAACTGAAGAGCGTAGGCAACGGACAGGCGATGCTACGGCTGCGTCTGGCGACCAATGAGCGGTACCGGACCGCGGAGGGTGAGTGGAAGGACAACACCCAATGGCACCCCGTGGTGGTGTGGGGCAAACAAGCGGAAAAGCTGGCCACCCTCGTGCAGAAGGGCAGCGGCCTCGTGG
>JADLAI010000008.1 GCA_020848295.1 Flavobacteriales bacterium | reverse complement strand
GATAGCGCGCGCCGGAGGCGTAGCTCAGCATGCTCATGGCCGGGATCGGCGAGAAACCGATGATGCGGTCCGGGCCGTATTTCTTCACGGTGTAGAGGTTGGCGGCGGAGATCAGTTCCAGCACCTCATCCCAATGCACGCGGCGGAAGCCGCCTTTGCCGCGCGCCCACTGGTAACGGCTGCGTTCCTCCGGGTTGTTCTGGATGTTCTCCCAGGCTTTCACCGGATCGCCACCGGCCTTCTGCTTGGCAGCCCGGAAAATGTCGAGCAACGCGCCGCGCATCAGCGGGTACTTCACCCGGATGGGGCTGTACAGATACCAGGAATAGGATATACCACGCTGGCAGCCTCGGGGCTCATACGGCGGCAGGCCTTCCTCCAAGAGCGGATAGTCCAAGGCCTGCATCTCCCACACCACGATGCCATCCTTCACGTGGATGTTCCACGAGCAGCCGCCCGTGCAGTTCACACCATGCGTGCTGCGCACCACGCGGTCGTACTGCCAGCGGTTGCGATAGAACTCCTCCCACTTCCGGGTCTTGGGTGAAATGATGTCCTCGATCCAGCTCATGGCTCTGCTTGTTTGTTGTTCCCTCCGTTCGTGGTCAAATGGTGCGCAATTGCCGTGCGTCGATGTCGTGCCTTACCGACCGTTTCAGGCGCCGGGCCCAGGTGAGCGCCACCCCGAGCAGGATGGCCACCAGACCACCGAGGCCCCAGAACAGCATGGTGTTCTTGCCGTCGGCCTCCGCGGTGGCAGCCGTGTTCTTGTCCGCATGCACCAGGAAAGCGGTGAGGGCATGCACCTCCGTTTCGGTGAGCGCGGTGCGGCCGTTGTAGGCCGCCGCCATGGCCGGGAAGGGAGGGGCGCCCAGGATGCCCACGATGCCTTGATCACCCATGCGGCCGGCCACATGGGTGAGGTCCTTGGCCAGGAGGCCGCCGGGTACCAAGCCCTGGTCTGACACGTTGTGACAAGAGATGCAGGTCGGGCCACCGCCTGTGGTGCGGTGCTGAAAGAGGAAGCGGCCTTGCTCCACATCCGCTTCGGTGAAGACCAGAGCGGGTTCTTCGACTTGCTCCGTGGCAGTGGCCGTGGCTTCCGCAGCAGCGGGCTTGCTGAAGCTGGCCAGGTAACTCAGCAATGCCGTCAGTTCCGCATCAGAGAAAGGGAACTCCAGCATCGGGGTCTTGTTGAACTCCTCGAAGATGGCCACCGCATCCGGGTCGCCGGATTTGATCAGTGCGGATGAACTGCGAATGAATTTGCGGAGCCATTCGTCGCTCCGCTTCTCCGTTACACCGGTGAGGTCCGGGCCAACGAGCTTCTTGCCCATCTTGTGGCACGCGGTGCAGTTCTTCTTGAAGATCTCCGCACCATCCTGGGCCGGGGCTCCCGTTGTGATCATGGCCGCTACCACGGCCGAACACAATATTCTCCAACTGTTCATGCCTTCAGTGATTGATGGTTGTCCTCCGTTCGATCCGATCCTGGGAAGCATCTCCGACACGGGATCACGCGCACGCCCACTCGGAAGCAATAGTATGATTCGGTCCACATCTATCTATGACATGCGTCATCTTTGGAATGATGTACCCAAAACAAGTGCAATGGTCTGCGATCGACGGGAAGGGTCGCGGCCAGAAGGGTGCCCGATCAACCATTCCCGGGTGTTCGGCCATGCCGTCCTCCCTGTGCCGTCCGGTCGGACCTGCGACGGGGCACCGGTGTCCTGAGGGCAAGCCTCGAACATACCACTTACGGCTGTTGATGTCACAGCATGGCACACCGATCTAACTTTGAGCGGCAAGGGAGTTCTCAAACACCGGTGTCATGTCCATCTTCCGGTACGATAGCCGACACAAGGTCATCACACTTGGGATCGTGGTGATCGCTGCCGCAGTGGGCTACTACCTGAACCAGCGCGGTCAACCCACCTTCGACAACGGACAGGTGAAGCGAACAGGCAGTGTGGAGAACGGACGCAACCAAGGCCGATGGACGTGGTACTTCCCCGACGGGCGCAAGAAGATGGAAGGTGATTTCAGCGGCGGGAAGCGCACCGGACGCTGGGTCACTTTCACGCCGAGCGGAGACACCCTCACCGTATCCATGTATCGTGATGACCGGCTCAACGGCCCACACACGGAGTACGGTCCGGAAGGACGTCCGGTCCGGATGGTCGAATACATCGACGACGAGCCAAGAGGAACGTCGGAGGCGCCACCTCATTGACACGGCGATCAGGATCCTGATCAACGGACGGTCCTCCTTGGTACACGTCTGCTGGCACCTGTTCGCCTGAGCGTGGCCATACGAACAGCATCCATTTGTTTTCCCCATGTATGATCCATGTCATAGTATACCCGTGATTTCCCCCGTCCTTTGGCATGCATTAGGCACACATCCCACGAGTGTGATCGAGCAGTTCGGAAGGGAGGGTGCCGAGATCCGATCCCAATGGAACAAGCCACCGGAACGTCGCACCGTATGTTGTTCCTGAACACGCTGGCGTTCACCACCTGCTTCGCGGCATGGATGCTCAACGGGGTGCTGGTCACCTACCTGGTGGACCATCAAGTGTTCAATTGGGGACCCGTGGAGGTGGGCTGGCTGCTGGGCATCCCGGTGCTCACCGGTTCGATCTTCCGCCTGCCCCTGGGCATGCTCACCGACCGCTACGGGGGGCGGCCGGTGTTCACCGCCCTGCTGCTCT
>JADLAI010000007.1 GCA_020848295.1 Flavobacteriales bacterium | reverse complement strand
CGTCCAGCAAGTCCAGGACCAGCTCAACCGCAGACCAAGAAAACGCTTCAACTTCGACACCCCGATCAACCAGTTCAACCGACTAACCCGATGACCCCGCGATTGCGTTTATTGGTTGAATCCGCCGGATATGAACCCGACCTCAAAGTCTATGCCTCCAGTGATCGCGGCGAAACTTGGACCAACTGGGACCCGAACAATGCACTCCCCAACCTGCCGATCAATGATCTCGTGCTTCAATCCGGAACTGATGAGGGTATTTATGTTGCGATGGATATCGGGGTCTACTACCGCACCCGTACAACGGATTGGCAACCCTACTTCGCCGATCTCCCCAACGTCCAGGTCCGTGACCTCGACATCAATTACTGCGCAGGCAAGATCCGGGCAGGCACCTACGGACGTGGCCTTTGGGAGAGCGACCTGGCCGAACAACCCTCGGTCCATCTTGTTATCGACGAGAACACGACGTGGTCGTTCCACCGCAACCTTGCGCAGACCGTCCGCATCACCAACGGTTCCACCCTCACCATCACCAGCACCGCCAATTTCGCTCCAGGCACCTACCTGATCGTCGAACCTGGAGCCCAGCTGATCGTGAACGGCGGTACCCTCACCAACTCCTGTGGTGAGTATTGGGGCGGAGTTCAGGTTTGGGGCAACAGCGCCATGAACCAAAGCGGTGGCTTCGTCGGGGGGCAATACCGCCCCACGCTGCACCAAGGCTATCTTGAACTGCGTAATGGCGGGGTGATCGAGAATGCGCTCGTGGGAGCGATGTTGAACAACCCGCTTGCCGAGGACGCCGAAGGTGGCGTCATCCGCATGGTGAATGGAACCATGCGCAATTGCCAGCAAGGCGTGGTGATCGCGGATTACATGAACTTCGGGTCCACTACCAACGTGCCCGCTTCCAACCGCTCCTCGTTCATCAACTCCACCTTCACCGTGACCGATGCGCTGCCCGGTGGGGATGACTTCCGCGAGCATGTGCGCATGTCCGGCGTTAGTGGCATCGTCTTCTCCGGCTGCACGTTCAAGAATGAACAGACCACCATCACTGAAAGTGCTAAACTGGGTTATGGTATCCATTCGTTGGACGCCAACTACAAAGTGAAAGGACTTTGCCAGGGGCCGCCGCCCGTTCCAGCAGATTGTCCCAGTACCATCGTTCAGCGGACCACCTTCACCGGACTTGATCACGGTATCCATGCGTTGGAGGGCGCCAGCAACCGCAGCTTCCAGGTGGATAACACCACCTTCACCGACAACATCTGCGGGGTGTACAGCGAAGGTGTCGTTGGCTTCAAGGTCGTGAATTCGAGGTTCGAGGTTGGAGGAAATGGCGTAGCTACGATGTCTGGCGATTTTGATCCTGGTTTCCTTGGATTTCACCGTGGTGTGTTCTCAACCACTGGTTATGGGTTCATCGTGGATGACAACCGCTTTGAACGCAGCGGATCCGCGCCGACGGAGGGTTTGGTGGTGGGCTACAGCGGCGATCACAGCGACATGGTGTTCCGGAACACCGCCAGCGGCCTTGATGCGGCCTACATCGGGGAAGGTGTTTGTGCGGACCCGAGCAACCGGAGCTACATCGGGTTGCACTTCCAATGCAATACCAATGCGGACAACGGGACTAATCTTTGGAGCAGGCAGGTCGATGACGAAGCAACTGAGCCAGAGCAGACAATTCGCACCCATCAAGGCAAACTTTTCCGCGCGCCTGACAATGCGTTCGATCGGTTGTCCGGGAATTGGGACATTCGTAATACGAACTATCCTGCAAACGTGCTTACCTACTGGTGGAAAGCGCCAGAAGCTCCACACCAGCCCATTCACGTGGATCCTCCCGGTGGGGCGCTTGTCACCAACAACTCCAACGGAACACCCGTCAACCGACCAGAGGGTAACTGCGCTTCGCGACGGGTCATTTTCACCTATCCCTATCCACCGCGGCGAGAGCCGTTGATGAGCGGCTTGATGGAGCATCGTGATGTGTACGTGGCCAACAAGTACCTGCACAAGACCTTGTTGGATGGGGGTAGTACGGACGAACTGGTGGAGGAGGTGGTGGCAAGTTGGCCCGAAGAAGTGTGGCTGCTACGCACCAGCCTGCTGCAGAAGAGCCCCTTCCTCACGGTGGAAGTGTTGGAGGAGATGATGATGAAGCCCATCCTTCCCATGGCCATCAAGGCCGAGATCTGTATCGCCAACCCCGATGCCACTAAGAGCGAGGGCTTTCTTGAATTCCTCGTGATCAAAGCCGAACCACCGATGCCCGCGAACTTGGTGGCCAGTGTGGAGGCGAGCTGGCAGACCAAAACGTTCCGCACCGAACTGGAGGGTAATCTGGCGCATGACCATGGGGAAATGACCCAGAACGCCAACCTCCTTCTGGAATACTTCGGCACCGATAGCGTGGAACATGTGGATAGCCTGCGCGGCGTGTGGCAGCTGATCCGCACCCCGGCCGCGCGCTATGCCGAGGCGCTCACCTACCTGCAGCAACAGAACTTCGAGGCGGCCAAGGCTGTGATCGAGGACCTCCCCGAAGAGCACGTGCTGAAGGTGAAGCAGGAGAGCGAGCGCTGGCGCATGTTGGCCTTGATCGAGTACCTGCAAGGGGTAAATAACGATGGCCGCACCGTGGCCCAACTCACCACCGGCGAGCAAGAGGCGCTGGAAGCCATCATCGCCGACGAGCGCGACCGGCCTGCGACCTGGGCGCAGAACATTCTCTGCTTCCACTACGGCAAGTGCCGCGCACCCTTGACCGGCGATGCGAAGGCTGTCCCCAAATCGCGGCAGGTCAACAAGCGGGCGCAGGGGGGGGCTGCTGAAGCCTCTATGCGCATCTACCCCAACCCCGCAAGTAAATATGCCACCGTTGCAGTCCACTTCGGCGCGGAATTGGAGCAGGCTGTGGTAGTGGTGCAGGACGCGGTGGGCCGCGAAATGTTGCGCATTGCAGTGCAGTATGAAGACCAGCAGGTCCTGTTGGATACCCGCGACTGGCCCAGTGGTGCATATGCCATTCGGCAGGAGAATGGTGGTAAAGTGTTGACGGTGGAACGCTTGGTCATTGAGCGGTGAGAAGCGATGTTGCGATCGGTTCGTTGTGGTTCATTCTTGGTGCTGCGACACCTGGAAGAGGCCAGCTTCCGTTCGATCTGGATACCACGTTCAGGACAGTTATGGATGAAACGTTCGTCAACTCGATCTTGCTAGATGAGGAGGGAGGTCTGATCATATCAGGGCGATTCCGATTCCCAGGCGTTGAGAATGAAAAGCGCACGGTTCGCCTGAATTCAGACGGCGCGCTGGATATGGTCTTCAATCAGAGTGTGCTTGGAGGGGGAACACTAACACCTTGGAACGACCGGGTCTATGTGGCAACCACGCAAACCGTTCGCCGCTTAATGCTCAATGGGTTCCAGGATCCTTCTTTCATCGAAATGAACCTAGGCCCCTACTTCACCTCCCTGCAAGGGGGCGATTACCACGTGTACCCCGATGGTCGGGTGCTGATGAGCGGCGCGCACATGCTGGACGACCCCATTCGCGGTTTCCAGGGATTGTACAGCCTGATCTGGTTCAGCAACACGGGCTACCTGGATACCACCCGCACTCACCGCTTGTGCAACGGGGTGATCTACGAGATCGAGGAACAACCCGATGGGAAATTCTTGTGT
>JADLAI010000006.1 GCA_020848295.1 Flavobacteriales bacterium | reverse complement strand
GCATGGCTCCCCTGCCAACACCGGGCCAACGGCTATCTTTGGCCACTTGCCTATGGCCTTCCTCCTACGCGTTCCCTTATTCCTGCTGGCGGTGTGTGTGGTGGACCTGGCGACCGGCCAGGACCGGATCCTGATGATGAATGGCGAGATCCACGAAGGCAAGGTACTTGGACAAAGCACCTTGGAGGTGCGTTACCTGCAGAAGACCAGGAGCGGCCGGCTGAAAGAACGGGCGGAACCCACCGAAGAGGTGTTCTCCGTGATCGATAGCCTGGGGAAGGAGCGGGTCTGGTATTTCCATGATACTGTTTTCGGCAACGACCTCACCGTGGACCAGATGCGCTGGTTCCTGAACGGTGAACGCGATGCCCGGAACGGGTATAAGCCCACCTGGCCCATGATCGGCGCCTTCGCCACGGGTGCCGGACTCGTGATCGGCCTGAATTGGGAGATGAACGGGCTCTTCATCCCCCCCATCGTGGCGGGGGCGATGGCACTGCCCCGCGTACATGTCACGCCCGGCTCCATCTCCGACCCGGTGATGGAGGGCGATATGTACTATGCCACGGGTTATGCCCGGGTGGCACGATCGAAACGAGTGATCCGCACTCTGGTCTCCGCCTTCGCGGGCGTGGCCGTGGGGCTTGCCGTTCGGCAGCTCATCATCAATCCCAACCTCGATACCGAGTAGGCATGGCATACACGAACTCGTTGGCCCATGCCCAGGACCTCGATTCCAAGGATCCGCTGCGGGCCTTCCGGTCCGAGTTCCACTTTCCCCAGCACGATGGCCGGGATGTCATCTACTTCACCGGCAACTCCCTTGGCCTGCAGCCCAGGGCCGTAGCGGCCGCGATCCAACAGGAGCTTGGCGATTGGGCCACCTTCGGGGTCGAAGGCCACTTCCATGCGAAGCACCCGTGGTACAGCTACCACGAGGAGTTAACGGCGAACACGGCGCGTGTGGTGGGCGCTTTGCCCGAAGAGGTGGTGGTGATGAACCAGCTCACCAGCAACCTGCATTTCCTTTTGGTGTCGTTCTATCGACCCAAGGGCAAGCGCGTGAAGATCCTCACCGAACAGCGGCCTTTCCCCAGCGATACGTATGCCTTCGCTTCGCAGATCGAGTTCCACGGCCTGGATCCGGAGCAATGCCTGGTGGAAGTTCAGCCGCGTGTTGGAGAGCACATCCTGCGACCGGAGGACATCATCGCGAAGATCCACGAGCTTGGCGATGAGCTGGCATTGGTCTGTTTCGGAGGCGTGAATTTCCTTACGGGCCAGGCTTTCGACATCAAGGGAATTTCCGCGACCGCACACCAGGTGGGTGCGTTCGCTGGTTTCGACCTGGCGCATGGCGCGGGCAACCTGCAACTGAAGCTGCACGACGATGGTCCCGACTTCGCGTGCTGGTGCAGCTACAAGTACCTCAACAGTGGGCCTGGCGGTGTGGCCGGGGCCTTCGTGCATCAACGCCATCTGGGCACCGACCTGCCGCGCTTCGCCGGGTGGTGGGGGCATGACAAGTACGAGCGGTTCAAGATGGAGCGCGCGTTCAAGCCCATGCCCACGGCCGAAGCCTGGCAGGTGAGCAATGCGCCTGTTCTTCCCATGGCCGTCCACCGCGTGGCCCTGGAGCAGTTCGGTCGTGCCGGTATGGATCGCCTGCGGGCGAAGAGCATCCAGCTCACGGGATACCTGCGTTGGATCATCGAGGGCATCTCCGCCGCACAGGGCGGGATCCTCAACATCATCACACCGGCGGACCCCGCGCAAAGTGGCGCACAGTTATCCATCCTGGTGAACGGCGATGGACGGGGCATCTTCGACCGGCTCGCGGCCCGGGGCGTGGTGTGCGATTGGCGCGAACCCGATGTGCTGCGTATGGCACCCGTACCGATGTACAACAGTTTCGAGGACGTGTGGCGTTTCGGGGAAATACTTGCTGAATGCACGAAAGGGTGAGAAGGAGGGAAGATGCAGGAGAGGCCGCGGTCACTCGATTGTCCCTTCGTACCCGCTTACCTTACAACCCTTGCACGCGGCCATGAGCAGGATCACCATCGTTGGCGGCGGACTGGTCGGCGGTCTGCTCGCGATCTTCCTGGCCAAACGCGGCCATACGGTCCACGTATATGAGCGTCGCCCCGATCCACGGAAGACCGATGTGTACGCGGGGCGCAGCATCAACCTGGTGGTGAGCCATCGGGGGTGGACCGCTCTGCGCGCTGCAGGTGTGGAGGCGGCCGTGAAGGAGATCACCGTGCCTGTATATGCGCGCATGATGCACGACCGCGAGGGCAAGCTGAACCGTGTGCCGTACAGCATCGACAATAAGGCGATCCATTCCGTGTCGCGCGGCGAATTGAACCGGCGCCTGCTGAGCGAAGCGGAGAAGCTGGCCAACGTAAAGCTTTTCTTCGACCATCGCTGCCTGGATGTGGACCTGGAACACGCCACCTGCCGCTTCGAGCTGGATGGAAAGGAGGCCGTGGAGGTGAAGGCCGATGTGGTCTTCGGGGCCGATGGTGCCTTCAGCGCGGTGCGCAGCAAGATGGCCTGGGGGCGCTTCACCTACAGCCAGGAGTACATCGAGCACGACTACAAGGAGGTGGCCTTCCCGGCCCATCCGGATGGCACGCCGAAGATGGATCCGCAGTGCCTGCACATCTGGCCGCGCCGCTGGTTCATGATGATGGGTCTTGCCAACCAGGACGGTGGGTTCACCGGCACGCTCTTCATGCCGCACAACGCTACCGCACAGAGCCCTGGTTTCGACTCGGTGCGTACGCCTGAGCAGGTGCAGGCGTTCTGCCGCGAACACTTCCACGACGCGTTGCCGATCGTGCCCGACATCGTGGAACAATACCTGCGCAATCCGCAAAGCTCCCTCGTCATCATCCGGTGCAGTCCGTGGCAAGTGAATGGCAGGGTGGCGCTGATCGGTGATGCGGCCCACGCCATCGTGCCCTTCTATGGCGAGGGCATGAACGCTGGCTACGAGGACTGCAAGGTGCTGAATGATCTTCTGAACACATTCGGCGACGACAACTGGGCCGAGGTGCTGCACCGCTACGCCGCCGCTCGCAAGCCCAACGGCGACGCCATCGCCGACCTGTCCCTGCGCAATTTCGTGGAGATGCGCGACCTCGTGGCCGACCCCCGCTTCCTGCTGCGCAAGAAGATCGAGGGCCACATCCAGGCCAGGCACCCCGACAAGTGGTTGCCGTTGTACAGCCAGGTGAAGTTCAGCGACATCGCCTACAAGGATGCGTGGAACGAAGGGCTGCGACACGACCGCATCATGGAAGAGGTGCTTTCGATGCCGGACATCGGGGAAATGTGGGAAAGCGAAGAGGTGGAGAGGAAGGCACTCGCATTGCTGGAGAGCATGTCAGGTTGAACCTGGACCATCCCTTGGTCGCTGCGGGCCGGATCCCCACACCACCGCGTTCACACTTTCGCTGCCTGTGGTCCGTTATCCAAGGGTGCTGCGCCCCACCTTCGCTTCCATGTCCAGGTCGCTTTTCCTGATCGGCGCCTTTGCGCTCGTTGGTCACGCCACCGCGCAACGCCTCATGGAACGCAAGCGCCCGGAGCTGATCCCTCTGGACGGCCAGGCACGTCGCATCGGTTGGTACGTGGCACCGGGCCTCACCTACACACTGCCGCGTTTCTCCGATGAAGAGGAGGAGGTCTTCCGCAACGCCGACACGTCGTATGTGGCCACTTACGATCCCAACGGTCGCTTCGGGATCCACCTGGAGGGTGGCATGGCCTGGTACACCCGGGATCCGGTGATCGTGGACTACCTCGATCTGGGCATCGCCTACAAGAACCTGCGCGGTGGCGAGGAACTCACCGGTCGTTATGCGATCGCCGATAGTGCGGTGGACCTCGCCGGTGAAGGCGCCTTCGCTGAACGCCTGCTCACGGCCCACTTCAACGCGAACAAGTTCATTCCCACCTGGCGCTACCAGTTCGTGCAGCTTTCGCTCGGTGCCAACGTGGACTACCGCCTCAGCGCCGCACATGATCACACCGCCTCCCCACTTCTGAACGACCATCAGTTCCCGCCTGACCTTTGGGCACAAGCCCATTTCAAGCTGGGTTATGGTTTCAAGCTCACCGGCAAGATGTTCGTGATCCCCGCTGTTGAGACCCCGGTGTTCAGCGTACTACCCGGGGACGCCGGTCGTTTCGGTAAGCTGCAATGGTTCAGCAGCAACTATCGCCCCCTTATCCTCAGCGTACGTTTCCTTTTCCTGCGCCCCCGCAAAGGATTCGACTGCCCGCCGCCCATCAAACACAAGGGCCAAATGAAGTCCTACAAGCAGGACGGTTACCACCCGAAGTGATCAACGCTCCCGCAGGAAGGGATTGTGCTTGCGTTCCCGCCCGATGGTCGTCTCCGGCCCATGGCCACTGTACACCGTGACATCGTCGCCTAAAGGGAATAACTGCTCCCTGATGCTGCGCAGCAAGGTGTCCATGTTGCCACCCGGCAGGTCCGTGCGACCAATGCTGTTCTGGAACAACACATCCCCGCTCACCACGAAGCGACCGGCCGGATGGAAGAAGGCGATGTGCCCCGGTGCGTGCCCTGGCACGAAGAGCACCTGCAACTCCTCCTTGCCCAACAGGATGGTGGAGCCTTCGGTGATGAACGCCTTGGGTTCGGGTGCTGGGTCGTAGGGCAGGCCATACATCGTTGCGGACCGCTCACCGGCCGCCAGCACAGGAAGGTCAGCCCGGTGCAATTCGGGCAGCAGGCCATAGCGGTCACGCATCCAAGCACAGCCGAGGATATGGTCGATGTGGGCATGGGTGAGCACAAGACGCACCGGCCTCAAGGCGTTCTGCGTCAGGTAGTCCTCCAGTTCGCGTTGTTCGCTCGGATTCCAGCACCCCGGGTCCACCACGATGGCCTCCTGGCCCTCGTGCAGAACGTAGGTGTTCTCCTGGAACGGGTTGAAGGTGAACCGGGCGATGTGGAGCATGGTCGGAAATGCCCGAAATTCGCACCATTGCGCTCGGTCACGGGCGGTCCAAAGCTAACTTCATCCCGTGCCCGTACGCTCCCATTCGTTCCCGATCCGCGGCATCGCCCTTCTGGCCGGGGTGGTGTTGGGGAGCACCTTGGCATTGGCGCAGTTCTACTCCGGCTCCCAGCAGGAGTACGGGAAGAACCGGGTGCAGTACCAGGACTTCCTCTGGCAGCAGTACCGCTTCAAATCCATGGAGGTCTTCTTCTACAAGGAAGGACGTGATCTTGCGCGGTACGTGGCCCAGGCCGCCACCGTATACCAAAAGGACCTGGAGAAGCGGTTCGACTTCGTGCTCGATGAACGCCTCCAATTCATCGTGTACAACTCGCTCACCGATTTCCGGCAGAGCAACATCGGGGTGGCCGGTATGGATGGCCAACAGAACATCGGTGGCCTTACGCGGATCGTGGGCACCAAGATCTTCGTGTATTATGAAGGCGATCACCTCCTGCTCGATCAGCAGATCCGATCCGGCATCGCCCACGTGATCGTGGATCAGATGATGTTCGGTGGCAACTGGCGCGACATGCTCAAGAGCTCCACCTTCATGAGCCTGCCAGACTGGTACACCGATGGGATCATCTCATACACCTCGCGCGACTGGGACGCTGATCTGAACAACCGGATCCGCGATGGTGTGATCAGTGGTCGGTATGACAAGTTCAACCGGATCCGGGGGGACGAGGCGCGCTACGCCGGACACATGGTGTGGAAGTACGTGGCCGACGTGTACGGGTCGGGGGTGATCCCGAACATCCTGTACATGACCCGCGTGAGCCGCAATCCGGAGAGCGGCTTCCTTTTCGTGCTCGGCGTTTCATTGAAGACGCTGACACAGGAATGCCTGGCCTACTACGAACAACAATTCGCAGAGGAGGATCGCTTCCGGAAGGAGATCGCCCTGGATGAACTGCCCATCCGCACCAAGCGCACGCGCGACTACAGCCAGTTCAAACAAAGTCCCAATGGGCGCTACCTGGCCTGGGTGAGCAACGAGAAAGGGCAGTACAAGGTGTGGGTTTACGAGGTCGCCACAGGGAAGCTGCGGCGGATCACGAAGGGAGAGAAGAAGCTCGAGCGCATCGTCGATCGCAGCTACCCCGTGCTCGCCTGGCACCCGAACAGCCAGGTGCTCACCTATGCCGTGGAACGAAAGGGCGAGTTGTTCCTGCGTTCCTACACCTTGGAAGACCGTCGTACCGATGAACGATCCGTGCTCCTGCTGGAGAAGATCCTGGACATGGACTACAGTCCGGATGGCCGCAACATGGTGTTCAGCGCCGTGCGCGATGGTCGCACGGACCTGTACTATTACCATGTGATCGGCAACCGGCAGGAACAGCTCACCGATGATCAGTTCGATGACCTGGAGGCCCGCTTCGTGGATGGCGGCCGTAGGATCATCTTCAGCAGCGACCGCAAGGACGATACCCTGCGGACGAACGCCGATGTGGCCCTGGTGAATGGCCATAAGGATATTTTCCTGTTCGATCTGGAGTCGCGCTCCAACTTGCTGACGCGCCTATCCGCCACGGCGGCCATCGATGAGCGGCAACCCGACCAGTACGACAGCACGACCTACACCTATCTCAGTGACCCGAACGGGATCCAGGACCGCTTCCTGGTACGGTACGACAGTGCCATCAGCCACATCGATACGGTGGTCCATTACCGGTACTTCACCGTGGAGGAACGTTCCACCGAATTGCGCCGATCGTTGCTGGAACACGAGGTGAATGCCGACCGGGGACGGTACACCCAGCTCCAGTACCGCGACGGCCGCTATCACTTCTATACCGGACGTATCTCCGACGAGCGGACCAGCCAGGCCGTGGGCGTGACCACGGATGGGAACGTCGTGACCGAACCACCGGGTAGGGTAGGGGTTACCGATGATATGAGCCAGGTGGTGAAGGTGCCGCCCCGTGAGCCGAGGCCAACCGGTGAAGGGGCCATCGATGTGCGGCATTATGTCTTCTTGGATGAGACCAGGGATGCAGGAACGATCGTCGTGCCGCAGGGGAGTGACACCGTGGCCGTCGCCATTCACCAGGCCGTGGCGGACACCGCCGCCGCGAAGCCCTTCTCCTATCCCGAACAACGCAACTACAACTTGAATTTCGCCATCGACGGCGTGGTGACCCAACTGGACAATTCCTTCTCCAACCAGTTCTACCAACCCTTCATCGGACCGGGGGCGTTGAATCCCGGCCTCAGCGGACTCACGCGCATGGGCGTGAGCGACCTCTTCGAGGACCACCATATCATCGGTGGCTTCCGCCTGGCGCTGGACCTGAACAACAACGATTACCTGATCGGCTACGAGAACCTGAAGTACCGTTTGGACAAGCGGATCTCATTCCAGCGGCAGACCTACCAGAACATCACCGACTTCGGTGTGGAAAAGGTGAACACCCACAACCTGCGCTACCAACTGAGCTGGCCGTTCAGCGAACTGGCCAGCGTGCGGGCCTCCGTCGTGTACCGGAACGACCGCCGTGTGATCCAGAGCATCGATCCGCTGAGCCTGCGCGAACCGAACACGTTCGACCACATGGCAGGCGCCAAACTCGAGTATGTGTACGACAGCAGCCTGCCGGTGGGACTGAACCTTTGGACCGGTTGGAAGCTGAAGGCCTTCGCCGAGTATTACCAACGGCCCGAAGGTCGCAGCGACATGCAAGTGGTGGGTGTGGACCTTCGGCACAGCCTGCGGATCCACCGGGAGATGATCTGGGTGACGCGCCTGGCCGGCAGTCGCTCCTTCGGCAGCCGGAAGGTCGCCTACTTCCTCGGTGGGGTGGACAATTGGCTCTTCGCCAAGACGGACAACTCCATACCCGTGGACTTTGCCCAGAACTACTTCTACCAGTCCATGGCAGTGCCCATGCGGGGCTTCTTCTACAATGCACGTAACGGGAGCAGTTTCGGGGTGTTCAATACGGAAGTGCGCGTACCCATCTTCCGCTACCTCATCAACCGGCCCATCCGGTCGGACCTGATCCACAACTTCCAGGTGGTCGGCTTCGGCGACCTGGGTTCGGCCTGGACCGGTACGCATCCGTACGCCGTGGACAATAGCTTCAACCGCATCATCATCGAACGCAATCCGCTCACCATCACACTGGATAGTAAGCGCGAACCGGTCGTGGCCGCCTACGGCTTCGGTCTGCGCACGCGCCTCCTGGGCTATTTCGTGCGTGCGGATTGGGCCTGGGGCATCGATGATGGAGTGATCCAACCCCGTGTGTTCCACTTCTCCTTGAGCCTCGACATCTGATGACATTCGACATGAACTCCGTTCTCCTCCTGCTCCTGGTCGGGCTGATGGCCGGTGTGCTCAGCGGTTTCGTTGGCGTGGGAGGCGGGATCATCATGGTGCCCGCTCTGGTATGGCTGCTCGGTTTCTCCCAACAGCAAGCCCAGGGCACCAGCCTTGGAGTGCTCCTGCTGCCGGTGGTCTTCCTTGCCGTGCGTAACTACTACCGCGCCGGCGTCATCGATCCCAAGGTGGTGCTGGTGATCGCGGCCGCGTTCGTGGTCGGTTCCTACTTCGGTAGCAAATGGTCCCTGGCACTGCCCATGGATACCGTGCGCAAGGTCTTCGGTGGTATCACCCTGCTTGTCGCGCTCAAGCTCATCTTTGGCAAGTGATCCAGCGCATCAAGGCCCTCGTTGCTGCCATGGAGGCCGATCTGGTCGGCTGGCGTCGGCACCTGCATCGGCATCCTGAGCTGTCCTTCCAGGAGACGGCCACGGTGCGCTTCGTGGTGGATACGCTGCGGGCCGAGGGGATCGAGGTACGCGAGGGTGTCGGAAAGCTCGGACCAGATGCGCCCGGAACCGGGGCCATCGCGCTGGTGCGCGGCGAGAAGGGTGGGAGCGACGCCTGCATCGCACTGCGGGCCGATCTGGATGCGCTGCCCATCACCGAAGTGGGAAAGGAAGCCTATTGCTCGAAACATCCCGGTGTGATGCATGCTTGTGGCCACGATGCCCATACGGCCATGGTGCTGGGTGCCGGTATCGCCCTGCATCGCGTACGGAAGGAGTGGAGCGGTACGGTGATGCTCGTGTTCCAACCCGGCGAGGAGAAGGAACCTGGCGGGGCCTCCTTGTTGGTGAAGGAAGGAGTGTTCAATGACCCGAAGCCATCAGGCATCCTCGGCCAGCACGTCACCCCGGAGCTACCGACCGGCAAGCTCGGTTTCCGTTCAGGCCCCTTCATGGCAGCGGCCGATGAACTGTACATCACCGTGAAGGGCCGTGGTGGCCATGCCGGATCCCCGCACCTCTGCATTGATCCGGTCCCCATCGCGGCTCAGCTGATCCTCTCCCTCCAACAGGTAGTGAGCCGCCGTAACAAGCCCGGCCAGCCGATGGTGCTCTCGCTGGGCAAGGTGATCGCCAATGGTGCCACCAATATCATCCCCGACGAAGTGCGCATCGAAGGCACGATGCGTACGTTCGATGAAGCGTGGCGATCCGAACTGCACGGCCTGTTGCCCGACCTCGCACGTGGCATTTGTGAAGGGATGGGGGCCACCGTGGACTTCACCATCGTGAAAGGTTCACCCGTGGTGAAGAACGATCCGGAGCTGAACGAACGCATCCGTGCTGCGGCCGTGGGCTACGTCGGCGAGGCGAATGTGGTGGACATGGACATCCGCATGGGCGCAGAGGACTTCGCCTATTACACGCATGTGATGCCCGGTTGCTTCTTCCGCCTGGGCACGGGTAACCCGGCCCTACCCGGCACCCAGAGCGGCCTTCACCGCGCCGAGATGGACATTGACGAGGATGCCCTTGTGCTTGGCGCGGGCATGATGGCGTGGGCGGGGATCTGCGAACTGGCGCGCTGATCAAGCGACGATGATGTCGTCCACCTCGATCACTGGTTTACCGTTGCTGCTGTGAACGGTAAGCTCCACGCTGTTCGTGGTGCGGCCACGTGCCGTCCACAGGTCCATCCGCAGGTTGAAGGCTCCCGGCCAGTTGCGCACCGGGGTGATCCGCAGGTCACGCCACACACTCTCGGGTGGCATCACCAACGCGGCACCCACATCGTCCACCGCTGCTTCCATGTCGTCCGTGCTCAACCGGGTGCCGCCCGTGGCCGCTTCGAGCTCTTCGAACCGGCGTTCCACGAGCAGTTTCATCACGTGCTTCGCGACGAGGACGAGATCGTTCGGGCTCATCAGTTCGCCACTTCGCTCATGAACTTCAATCGGATCAAGCGGATCTCCTCCTCGCTGTAGTCCCCATCGAACTCCTGATGGGCGGTCTCGATGTCGTCCGTCTCGCTTTTGCGGAAATAGTCCATGATCTCCTCCTGCACGTCCGCCTCGAGGAGGTCGTTGATGTGGTAATTGATGTCCAGCTTGGTGCCGCTCATCACGATGCTCTCCAGTTCGGTGAGCAGGTCGTTCATGCTCAGTCCTTTTCCACGGGCGATCGCATCGAGGGGTAACCGCTTATCGATGTTCTGGATGATGTGGACCTTGTTCCCGCTCTTGTTCACCACCGAACGCACCACCACTTCATCCTCGCGCTCGATATCGTTCTCCTCCACGTACTTGGAGATGAGGTCCACGAACGGTTTCCCGTATTTCGAGGCCTTGCCTGGTCCGACACCGGTGACCTGCGTAAGGTCGTCCATCGTTACCGGGTAGCGCATGGTCATTTCCTCCAGCGAGGGGTCCTGGAAGATCACGTAGGGTGGCAGCTTGTGTTTGCGGGCCACCTGTTGGCGCAGGTCCTTCAGCATGGCCATCAACTTCTCATCGGCCGCCCCACGCGATGCGGTCGGGCCATCGTCATCGCCCACCTCGTCATCGGTGTAATCCCGCTCCTTCACGAACTTGATGGAGACCGGCTTCTTCTTGAACTTCTTGCCCGCCTCGGTCAGGCTCAGGTTCCCGTAGGTCTCGATGTCCTTGTGCAGGTAACCATGTACCAGGCCCTGTCGCACCACGCCCATCCAATGCTGGTTCTCCTTCTCGTCCCCCTTGCCATAGATGGCCAGCTTGTCGCCTTTGTAATTCTTGATCTCGCTGGTCTCGGTGCCCGTGAGCAGGTCGCAGATGTACTTGGCCTTGTGCCTTTCCTTGCTGGCCAATACCGCGTCCAACACGAGCGCCAGGTCGTCCTTGGCCTCGTACGTTTCCTGGGGGTTGGTGCAGTTATCGCACGAGCCGCAGTTGTCTCCCTTCAGCGTTTCACCGAAGTAGTGCAGCAGGTATTTGCGCCTGCACATGCTGGTCTCGGCGTAGCCCACGGTGTCCTGCAACAACTGCTTCCCGATCTCCTGTTCGGCCACGGGTTTGCCCTGTAGGAACTTCTCCAGCTTCTCGATGTCCTTATAGCTGTAAAAGGCCACGCATTTACCCTCCCCGCCGTCGCGCCCGCCGCGGCCGGTCTCCTGGTAGTAGCTCTCCAGGCTCTTGGGGATGTCGTGGTGGATCACGAAGCGCACGTCGGGCTTGTCGATGCCCATGCCGAAAGCGATCGTGGCCACGATCACGTCCACCTCCTCCATCAGGAATTTGTCCTGGTGCTCGGCCCGCTGGGAGGCGTCCATGCCGGCGTGGTAGGGCAGGGCCTTGATCCCGTTCACGTTGAGCGTTTCGGCCACTTCCTCCACTTTCTTGCGGCTCAGGCAGTAGATGATCCCGCTGCGACCACTGTGCTGTCTGATGAAACGGGTGATCTCCCTGTTCACGTTGCGCTTGGGGCGTACTTCATAGTAGAGGTTCGGCCGGTTGAAGCTGGCCTTGAAGGTGACGGCGCCCGGAATGTCGAGGTTCTTCAGGATGTCCTCCTGCACCTTGTCCGTGGCCGTGGCGGTGAGGGCGATCACCGGCACCCGTTTGATCTCGTCGAAGATGGTGCGCAACCGGCGGTATTCGGGCCGGAAGTCGTGGCCCCATTCGCTGATGCAGTGCGCCTCGTCGATGGCGAAGAAGCTGATGTGGATCTCGCTCAGGAACTCCACGTTCTCCTTCTTGGTGAGGCTTTCGGGTGCCACGTAGAGCAGCTTGGTCTTCCCGGCCTTGATGTCGGCCTTCACCTTGAGGGTCTCGTTCCGGGTGAGGGAACTGTTGAGGAAGTGCGCCACCCCATCGTCCGAGCTGAAACCCCTGAGGGTATCCACCTGGTTCTTCATCAGGGCGATCAGGGGGCTCACGACGATGGCGGTCCCCTCGCTCATGAGGGCGGGTAATTGGTAACAGAGGCTCTTGCCTCCGCCGGTCGGCATGATCACGAATGTGTTCTTGCCGTTCAGTACGTTCTGTACGATGGCTTCCTGGTCGCCCTTGAACTGGCTGAAACCGAAGAATTGTTCGAGAGCTTCCCGAGGTGTGGTGTCTACCTTGATCATTTCAACTGCGGCCGGAGCAAGTTGGCCGCGTTTATTTTTTACGTGGCTTAAATGTACGGCGCCGGATCCGTTCGGCCACGCTTATTTGGTCTCCTTAACGATCGTGGCTTTCCCACCCATGTGGGTGTTGGGGATGGTTGAAAACTGTGGCCTGTGGCTCAAGTGCCACTTGGGCATGCGGCTATCTTTGGCCCACGCGGCTCCAAGCTTTGGCCACATCCCGTAACAGTCAGGAAATGACCTTCCTGGAGCACCTGGAGGAGCTCCGGTGGACCTTGGTGCGGTCGGCCATCGCCATTGTCGTCGGCATGGTGGGCTGTTTCATCGCCAAGGACCTCTTGTTCGACGAGGTGATCCTGGCTCCGAAGAACGCTTCCTTCATCACCTATCGCGCCATGTGCGCGCTGGGTCACCGCATCGGCATGGGCGATGCCATGTGTGTGGGCGATCTGGTCTTCACCCTCCAGAACATCACCATGAGCGGTCAGTTCTTCACCCACCTCATGGTCTCTTTCGTCGGCGGCTTCATCCTGGCCTTCCCTTTCGTGCTTTGGCAGATCTGGCGGTTCATCGCACCTGGCCTGCACGATTCCGAGAAGGGTTCCGTGGCGGGCCTGGTCTTCTCCGCTTCGGCCCTCTTCCTGATCGGTGTGGCTTTCGGCTATTTCCTGCTCACCCCGCTCAGTATCCAGTTCTTCGGCACCTACCAGGTGAGCAGTTCGGTGCAGAATACCGTGGCCCTGGACAGTTATATCGCCATGGTGACCTCCGTGACGCTTTGGACCGGGCTCACCTTCGAGCTGCCGCTCATCATCCTCTTCCTCACCCGGGCCGGCCTGGTCACCCCGGCCTTCCTGCGCACGTACCGCAAACATGCCTTCGTTGGGATCCTCATCATCGCGGCCGTGCTCACCCCACCGGACGTGGTGAGCCAGCTGATCGTCTCCGCACCGTTGATGTTGCTGTATGAGTTCGGCATCTTCATCGCTGCCCGTACCGTGAAACGGATGCAACGCGGGGCCGTGGCCAAAGCATTGCAATCCTCTACCTCCGGCCGATGATGACCACTCTTCGTGGCATATCCTTATGCGTGGCCGTGTTGGCGGCCCTTGCGGCCATGCCGCAGACCACGAAGGTGAGCGGCCGGGTGACCGATGCGAGGACGGGCGAGCCCATCCCCTTCGCGAGCATCGCGTACATCGATAGCCGGATCGGGGCCAGCAGTGATCCGGACGGCCACTATGTGATCGAGACGTATTATGCTACGGACAGTATCCGCGTGTCAACCGTGGGATACGTGGCGCGATCCTACGCGGTAAGGAAGGACAAGGTGCAGGTGATCGATATCGCCTTGCAGCCCAGCAGTTTCGAACTGGCCGAGGTGGTCATCAAACCCACCGAGGAGAATCCGGCCTTCGGGATCCTGCGCCGCGTGATCAAGAACAAACCGGTGAACAACCGAGCCAAACTGGCCGCCTATCAGTACCATGCGTACAACAAGATCGAATTCGACCTGAACAACATCACCGAGGATTTCACCAGGAAGAAGATCTTCAAACCGTTCTCGTTCATCTTCGACAACATCGACAGTTCGGATGCCAAACCCTACTTGCCGATCTTCATGACCGAGACCCTGAGCGAGGTGTTCTACCGCCAGCAGCCGAAGAAACAACGCGAGATCATCCGGGGCACCAAGGTGAGCGGTGTGGAGAACGAGAGCATCGCCCGTTTCATGGGCGACATGTACCAGAACGTGAACATCTACGAGAACTTCCTGGTGATCTTCGGGAAGAACTTCATCAGCCCCATCGCCGATGGCGGTCGCGGCTACTACGACTATTACCTCACCGACAGTGCCTTCGTCGGAAAGAACTGGTGCTACAAGCTCACCTTCACCCCGAAGCGGGTGCAGGAACTGGCCTTCTCCGGGGAGATGTGGATCAGCGACACCACCTATGCGGTACACCGGATCCAAGCGGGTATCGCCAGCGGGGCCAACCTCAATTTCGTGCAGGGCTTCTGGGTGAAGCAGCAGTACGACCAGGTGGAGAACGAGGTGTGGATGCTCACCCGCGACGAGCTCGTGGTGGACCTGAACGTGATCCGCGATACCGGCGAGAAGAACAAGAACGCCGTGCAGGGTTTCTACGGGAGACGCACCGCCACCTACCGCGATTTCGTGATCAACAGGCCACGCGAGGCCACCTTCTACGAAGGGGTGGATGATGTGGTGGTGGAGCTCGATCCCCTGAGCCTGGGCGCGGACTACTGGGACCAGAACCGGCACGTGCCGCTCACCGCCAAGGAGCATGCGATCTACCACATGGTGGATACGATGAAGTCGATCCCGCGCTTCCGCACGTATGTCGACATCATCAGCACCATCGCCACGGGTTACTATGAGAAGGGCAAGGTGGAGTTCGGCCCCTATTTCACCACGTTGAGCTTCAATCCGGTGGAGGGCGCGCGTTTCCGCGTCGGTGGGCGCACGAGCAACAGCTTCAGTACCTGGGTCGAGTTCGAAGGCTACTCGGCATATGGTCTGCTCGACGAACGGTTCAAATTCGGCCTGGCCACCAGGGGCTTCATCAGCAAGGCACCGCGCCTGCTTTACCGGGCCTCCTACAAGCACGATATCGAACAACTCGGCCAAAGCACCAACGCTTTCCGCAACGACAACCTCTTGGGCAGCCTCTTCCGCCGCAACCCGAACACCAAGCTCACCGATGTGGAGCAGTGGAAGGCCAGCCTGGAGCGGGAATGGTTCAGCGGTTTCACCACCGAAGTGATGGCACGATACCGTACCCTGCAAGCCCTGGGTGATCTCCGTTACCAGCGTTTGTCCTTCGAGCCGATGCCCAAGGTGGCCAACGTGGGCAGCATCCGCACCGCCGAGGTGAGCCTGAACTCCCGCTTCGCCTATGCCGAGAAATACGTGAGCGGTGAATTCGATCGCCTGGCCGTGGGGATCCTGAAGTACCCGACCGTGGAACTGCACCTGGCCTACGGTGTGCCCGGTCTGCTGAACAGCGACCACGAGTATACCAAGGTGGTGGCGCGCAGCTACAAACGCTGGCAGCTCGGCACCGCCGGGTGGACACGCACCACCATCGAGGGAGGGCGTATCTTCGGCACCCTGCCCTACCCGCTGCTCGCGATCCACAGTGGCAACGAGACCTTCTACCTGGACGATGGTTCGTTCAATACGATGAACTTCTTCGAGTTCATCAGCGACCGGTACGTCCAGCTCTTCGCCGAACATCACTTCGAGGGCCTGTTCTTCAACCGCATCCCCTTGTTGCGCCGCCTGAAATGGCGCGAGGTGGCGAGCTTCAAGGCCGTAGCCGGGGCACTGGACATGAAGCACAGCGATGCCCTGCTCTTCCTTCCCGGCATGTACGCGCTGTACAACGGTCCCTTCATGGAGGCGAGCGCGGGTGTGGAGAACATCCTCAAGGTGTTGCGTGTGGACATCATCTGGCGGTTGCGGTACAACGACCACGAAGGCACCGCCCCATGGGCCTTGCGTGCCAAGCTGTACATCAACTTCTAACACATCGTAAGCCTGGTCAGTGGAGCGCATCGTCCCTTCTCTTCCGCCGACCCCGACCCGGAACGGGCAGGCAAGGATCCCCTTACTTAGCGGCCGGTAGACCGATGCTGCGCGCCGAGAACATCTTCAAACGTTACAAACGCCGCACCGTGGTGAACGGAGTGAGCGTGGAGGTGAAACAAGGTGAGATCGTCGGGCTGCTCGGCCCGAATGGTGCGGGCAAGACCACCAGCTTCTACATGATCGTGGGCTTGATCAAGCCCAACGAGGGGCGGATCTTCCTGGACACGGAGGAGATCACCGACCTGGCCATGTACAAACGCGCCAAGAAAGGGATCGGCTACCTGCCGCAGGAACCCAGCGTGTTCCGAAAGCTCAGTGTGGAGGACAACATCAAGGCGATCCTGGAGGTGAGCGGCCGTCCCAAGTCGGAGCAGGCGACCAAACTGGAGGAATTGCTCAACGAGTTCAGCCTGCAACACGTGCGGAAGAACATGGGCGATGTGCTCAGTGGCGGGGAACGCCGCCGCACCGAGATCGCACGCGCCCTGGCCACTGAGCCACGCTTCATCCTGCTCGATGAACCCTTTGCCGGTGTGGATCCCATCGCCGTGGAGGATATCCAGGGCATCGTGGCCAAGCTGAAGGATAGGAACATCGGCATCCTGATCACCGATCACAACGTGCAGGAGACATTGAGCATCACCGACCGTGCCTATCTGCTCTTCGAGGGCAGGATACTCAAACAGGGCACCGCCGAGGAACTCGCAGCGGATGAGACCGTGCGACGCGTGTATCTCGGAAAGAACTTCGAGCTGCGGAGAAAGGTCTGAACCGGGCGGTCCCAGCGATCAGCAGTTCAGGATCGCTACTTGCTGGATTCCTCCACGGAGAACGCGTACTTCTCCATGATCTGGTTGGCCAGTAGCTTCTTGCAGGCCTCGTCCACCTTGGCCTCAGCGGCTTTCTTGTCCTTCGCCTCCACCTGGAGGGTGATGTGTTTCCCGATGCGCACACCGGTGATCTCGGGCAAGCCCAGGTTCTGCATGCTGCCGCTCACCGCCTTGCCCTGTGGGTCCAGCAGGTTATCATGTGGCATCACGTCAATGGAGGCGCGGAAGGTCTTCATGGGTTCGGGGTGCATTCACCGCCACGGCGCTAAGGACGCAAAGGCAACGCCGCGCACGTGGAATGCGTTGCGACTACCATTGCGTTCGTTGCGTCGTTGCGGTGCAAAGTCAGGCGGGTTGTTTCGGGAATAGCCTCCCCCAAAAAGGTGAGAGCAGGTACAAAAGTAGGATCATCGGAACGGCGAGGATGCCGTACAAGATCACCAGCACCGAGCCGATCCCCAGCAGCAGGAACATGACCTCGTTGCCCTTCCAGCCTTTGTGCTTGAATTTCAGGGAGGGAAGGGGGAGTTCGGAGAGCATGAGTGCGGAGAGGATCACCGATACGGCAAGGACGACCTGCGGGAACTGACCGAAGAGAATGATGAACGTGAACTGGAAGCCGCTATGTTCGGCAAGCTCGGTGGTCCCGGCATCGGCGACCACAAGGATGGCGCTCACCCAGAAGAGCCCATTAGCCGGTGTTGGTAGGCCTAGGAACCCATGGGTTTGACGGGTGTCGACGTTGAATTTGGCCAGCCGCCAGGCCGAAGCGATGCAGAGCAGGACCGCTGCTACGGCGACCACAACGGTACTGATCCCGTTCAGGTAGAATCCGGTGTAAAATTTGTTGTTCGGGTTGAACGCTTCCGTGGAATAGGCGATCCATAGCGCAAAGGCCGGCGCCACCCCGAAGGTCACCATGTCCGCCAGGCTGTCCAATTGCGCACCCAGTGGGGTGCCCCCGCCCAAGGCCCGTGCCGCCAGCCCATCGAACACATCGAAGAGCGCCCCCAGGAACACCAGCCAACACGCGCCTGTTAGCTGTCCTTGCGAAGCCAGAAGGATGGACCCCGCTCCACAACATAGGTTCGCGGTGGTGAGCAGATCGGGGATCCTGGGTAAGCGGGCCATCCAGCATGTGCGCGCCATGCATGGTCAGGGCGCGAACAGGGCCGAAGTTGGGATAAATTCGGGCAATGATCCAGGCCACCCGCCGTTGGAACCTGCGTCAACAATACGAGGAATGGATACTGTGAAGACCTTGGGGATGCAGAGACTACTGGCAGCCGTGCTGATCATGTTCGTTGGGGAGGCCGTGGTGGCCCAAGCCGATGCACCCAAATACAGCAACGAGTTCCTGGCGGTGGGGGTGGGGGCACGCGCATTGGGCATGGGCAGCGCCTATACGGCAGCGGTGAATGATGTGACCAGCGGGTACTGGAACCCGGCGGGTCTGCTCGGGGTGCGGGGGGATCTGCAGATCGGGGCCATGCACAGCGAATACTTCGCCGGTATCGCCAAGTACGATTACATCGGCCTGGCCAAACCCATCGATTCGGCCAGCACCATCGGCTTCTCCTTCATCCGGTTCGGGATCGATAACATCCCCAATACCATCGACCTGATCGATCCCAGCGGCAACATCGACTATGACCGGATAACCTCCTTCAGCTCAGCGGACCATGCCTTCCTGGTCTCCTATGCCCGCAAATTGAAAGTGCCCGGCCTGCAGGTGGGCGGCAACGTGAAGGTGATCTACCGTCGCGTGGGCAGCTTCGGCAAGGCCTGGGGTTTCGGGCTCGATGCCGCTGCCCTCTATCAGAAGGACCGGTGGCGCTTCAGCGCCGTGGCACGCGATGTCACCAGCACCTTCAACGCATGGAGCTACTCCCTTGATCAACGGACCATCGACGTGTTCGCGCAGACCGGGAACGACATCCCCGCCAACAGCATCGAGGTCACCCTGCCACGCCTCCACCTCGGTGTGGCACGCGCGTTCAAGTTCGGCAGCAAATTCGACCTGCTCGCGGCGGTGGATCTGGAGAATACCTTCGATGGGAAGCGGAACACGCTGTTCAGGACCGATGCCATCAGCACCGATCCACGTGCGGGCATCGAACTGGGCTATGCGAACGTGGTGTACGTGCGGGCCGGTGTCAGCAACCTCCAGTACGCCACCGACATCAACGACAAGAAGCAACTGGCCATGCAGCCCAACATCGGCCTGGGCCTTCGGATCAAGAGCGTTACCCTCGATTATGCACTTACCGATGTGGGCGATAATAGCGTGGCACTCTACTCCAATATCTTCTCCCTCAAGTTCGACCTGTTCAAGAAGTCCGGCTCATGATGCGACCCCTATCCTTTGTCCTTGTCCTGTTGCAGGCGGCCGCTGCGGCCGCCCAGATCGTGGGCAACGAATGGATAGACCATGACCGGCGCTACTGGCGTTTCGATGTGTACAGCACCGGACTCCACCGCTTGGATTCAGCGACATTGGCGGCCTCAGGTTTCCCGGTCGCCTCGGTGGATCCCGCTGACCTCATGCTCTTCGGCCGTGAGAAGCAGGTGCCGATCTACATCGAGGGCGGCGATGATGGTGTGTTGAACGCCGGCGACTTCATCGAGTTCATCGGGAGGAAGAACGACGGATGGATCGATGAACGGATGTACGACTCCCCGTACTACCACACCAATCCGCACTACAGCCTCATCAATGACACCATCCACTACTTCCTCACCTGGGATGCGGATCCCGGTGTGTTGAAGGAGCGGGTGCAGGTCTACACGGATCCCGACGTGGCTTCGCACACCATACGACCCTGGGTGTGGGGACGCGGATTGAATGGATATGGTGATAACTATTGGTACGGGCTTCTCCTCCCACCGTACAACTATACCAGCGGGATGATGATGCCCGGCGAGGGTTTCGGTGGACCGGGCCTGATCGTGACCGATGCGACATCGACCGCCGACCTTTATGCAGCAACCCCCCAGGCATTCACCGGTCCCGATGCGCCGGATGCACGGGTGCGGGTGACCACTGCCGGTCAGGATCTGAATGCCTACGCACTACCCGACCATCACTTGCGCTTGCTCACCGGGCCGCAGCAAACGGTCAGGAAGGATACCATCTTCCTCGGCAACAAGGTGATCCGGAGCGACTTCGCCGTGCCTGCCGCCGAGATCTCGCCCTTCTTCACCGTGACCATGCAGGTGCTGCACGATCTGCCACTTGGCCAGAGCATCTCCGACTATATGGATTTCCAGGTGGGTATCGCCCTGGACGTCACGTATCCCCGCGACCTGAACGGCATCGGCGCCGGTCCGTACGACCTTTGGATCCCGCACGACCCGAACGACCCGATCGCACGGCTGCAATTCGGTGGCGCAGCGAGCACACCCATCCTGTACACCTTCGGGGATGTGCCGCGCCGGGTGGTGCCCGCACAGAATGGGGCGAACTGGGAACTGGCCGTGCCGACACATCCGGATAGCCTACGCACACCGGCATACCTGCACACCGAGGCCGCAGTGATCCCGGTGGGGCCGCTCACCCCGGTGAATGGCAGCGGCTATTTCACCGATCATGTCGCGCTCGGTCTGGATTCGGCCATGGTGATCGTGAGCCACCGCTCCTTATGGAACGGGGCCACGGCCTATGCGGCCTATCGCTCCACCCAGGCGCCCCGCCCGGTGCCGGTGGTGCTGGCCGATATCGATGAGCTGTACGACCAGTACGGCGGTGGTGTGCCCAAACATCCTTTGGCCATCCGGTCGTTCATGCGGGACCTCGTGACCTCGTGGGACCAGGCGCCGCAAGGTCTTTTCCTGATCGGCAAATCGACCTCGTCGTTCACCACCTTCTATGAACAAGGTGCCCGGCCCGACGTGAACGGTGCCTATGCGCGGATGCTCGTTCCCAGTTATGGTGCGCCGGCCTGTGACCAATGTTTCACCATCGCCATCGGTCCCACCGCCGACCCGCGCCGTGTGGAAGTACCCGTCGGTCGCCTGAGCGCCGTCAACGAACAGCAGGTGTTCGATTACCTCGATAAGGTGAGCACCCTCGAGGGCCAGGCTCCCGCCGCCTGGATGAAGAACGTCGTACACCTCAGCGGGGGCTTCACTGCGGCCGAGCAGGAAAGCCTGGCCAATCGCTTGCGCTTCATGGAGCCGATGCTCGGTGATACCTCCTTGTTCGGTGCGCAGTTCTGGCGGTTCAAGAAGAGCAGTTCCTCCATCTTCAGCACCGCCGCAGCGGATTCCGTGCGCAACCTGATCGAGAGCGGGGTGACCCTCCTGAACTTCTTCGCACACGCCTATTCGGAGAGCTTCGATATCACCATCGACGATCCGGATAACTACGAATGGAACGGTCGTTACCCATTCGTGATCGGGAATTCCTGCTACATCGGGAACGTACACCTCAACGACGAGGGTGCGAGCACGAGCGAGGATTGGGTGATGCGGCAGGCCTCGGGTCCCGTGGCTTTCATGGCCACCACCAAGGTGGGTGTCGACATCGATCTGGCCTTGTACGGGCAGTGGTTGTACCAAAGCATCGGTGGGCCCAATTACGGCAAGCCGTATGGCAAGCACATGCAGCACGCCGCCTACAACCTGCTATCCAATAACAACAACTGGGGTACGATCCACACCGTACATACCTTCACCTTGCAGGGCGACCCCATGCTCGTGATGAATTCACCCCTCCAGCCCGATCTGGAAGTGCGGCCGGAGGACGTCCTTTTTGAACCGACGAACGTGACCGCTGATGTGGACACCTTCACGGTGAAAGTGGCCGTACGGAACCTCGGACGCATGTATCCAGGGCAGGTGGGGGTGCAACTGCAGCGCAGCAATCCCGGACTCGCGGCGACCGGCATCTACGCCGGACAGATGACCGGCATGGGCTTCTGCGATACCATTTCATTCCGTGTGCCCACATTGGCTTTCTCCGGTGGGCAGGGTGTGAATCAATTCACCGTCCGGGTGGATCTGGATCCCGACCTCATCGCCGAACTCTCCCCCGAGATCGGTGCCAATCAGGCCTCCACCACGCTGTTCATCACCTCAGGGGACCTTGTGCCCATCTACCCGTACGACTTCGCGATCCTTCCCGATCCGCAACCCGCGTTGCGGGCGAGCACCGGTGATCCACTTGCGGCCGAGCGCACCTACATCTTCCAGATCGATACCACCGATCTGTTCAACAGCCCGGTGCTCGAATCGACGACCATCACCGCACCGGGTGGGGTGGTCACCTGGCAACCGCAGAGCATCTATGCGCTCAACGGGGCGCAGGACAGCACGGTCTTTTTCTGGCGATGCAGTATCGACAGCACAGGCAATGGAGGCTACAACTGGTATGAACGTTCCTTCCAATTCATCGAAGGCCAGTATGGCTGGGGCCAGGCCCATTTCTTCCAGTTCAAGAACGACACGTACAATTCGATCATCCACGACAGGCCCGAACGCGACTTCGACTTTTCGGTGGCGCCACATGAGATCACCGGCTTCACCTCCTCGAACCCGTATGGGGATATCGGATGGCGCCTCGACCTGGTGAATCAGGATTACGGAGGTTGCTGGGGTGATCCGGCCTGGAACATCGCCGTGATCGACCCGTACACCTTCGAAGCCTGGGAGACCCGCTTCGTCGATACGGCCCCGGATCCCGACGTGGTCCTTAACCCGGACCATGATTTCGGCAACTTCATGCCCTGCGGGAACCACGGCCGGCCCCGGGTGTTCTTCCATTTCCGCCAGAACTCGGCAACGGAGATGACCGCCATGGCCAACATGCTGAATGAGCGCATCCCCGACGGCTACCATATCCTGGCCTATACCTGGTTCTACATGGACCAGGATGGCATGTCCGGCACTCCGGCCATCGCGGCGCTCAACAACCTGGGAGTCCCATCGTTCGCGACCTTGCAGGATAGTGTGCCCTACATCTTCTATGTGCGCAAGGGGGTCTCTGGCACCTTCGTCGATACGATCGCTGCGACACAAACGACGGACATCAGTCTCACCGCCTATGCGGCAAGCGCCGGTGACCGTGGCACCATCGCTACAATGGAGGCCGGTCCCGCATTGGCCTGGCATGGCCTCTATTGGCACGACAGACCGGTCGATCCCACCGACAGCACGGTGATCCAGATCCAAGGCATCACCAACAACGGCCTGACGGTGGAACTGGGCGAATGGCCCGATGAACAAGGGGAGTTCCTTGATCTGGGTGCCCTGGCCGATGCGACCGTCTATCCCAAGCTGCGCATCCGTGGCAAGTTCCACGACATCGGTGCCGCAGAACCCGTGCCCGCTCAGATGGACCGTTGGCAACTGTTGCACTCCCCCGTTCCGGAATGTGCCATTGATCCGCAACTCGGTCTGCACACGAGCATCGAGGGTCTCTTCCAAGGGCAGGAAGCCGCCGTGTCCGTGGCCATCCATAACATCAGCCCACACGATATGGATAGTCTGTTGGTGGCCGCCTGGGTGATCAACGGTTCCAACCAACGGCACCGCGTATGGTACAAGCGCAATGCGCCATTGGCCGCTGGTGCCGTTTTGCTCGACACCATCCGCTTCAGCACCTGGGGCTTTGGCGGGATCAACACCCTGGTCGTGGAGGCCAATCCGGTGGATACCCTCACCGGGGTGTACGACCAGCCCGAACAGCACCATTTCAACAACCTGGCCCAATGGCGCTTCGATGTGGCCATTGATCGGGAGAACCCGCTGCTCGATGTCACCTTCGATGGCATCCACATCCTCGATGGCGATATCGTTTCGGCACGGCCGGAGGTGGAGATCTCCCTGAACGATGAGAATACCATACTGCTCCTCGATTCCCCGGCCGATACCGCCCAGTTCAAGGTCTTCCTCACGCGGCCTGGAAGGCCCATCGAACGCATCCACTTCCGCGATGGGCAAGGGAATGAGGTGCTGCAGTTCATCCCGGCCGATGGCCCGGAGAATGAGGCCCGCATCCTCTACCGGCCCCGCTTCGCCGTTGATGGCAAGTACCTGCTCACGGTGCAGGCCATGGACCTGAGCCGCAATGCATCCGGCGACAACGACTACAAGGTCTCCTTCGAGGTGATCAATAGAAGCACGATCACCGAGGTGCTCAACTACCCGAACCCGTTCACCACCAGCACACGCTTCGTGTTCACCCTTACAGGAAGCACGGTGCCCTCGTACATGAAGATCCAGATCATGACCGTGTCCGGTCGGGTGGTGCGTGAGGTGGGCATGCACGAACTCGGACCGCTGCACGTGGGCAGGAACATCACCGAGTTCGCATGGGATGGGACCGATGAGTTCGGGGATAAGCTCGCTCGGGGGGTGTACCTGTACCGGGTGATCACACGGATCAATGGTGAGGACGTCGAGTACCGCGCCACCGATGCGGCGAGCTACTTCACCAAGGGCTTCGGCAAGATGTACAAGCTCTGATCGTGCGGCCGCCAAGTACCTTCGGCGTCCGATGGCCCTGACGCGTGCTCACATCGCCCTCTGGGCGGCCCTCAGCGGTGTGCTCTGGGCGCTGGCCTGGCCCGCCATCGGTGGTCTCTCCCTCCTGGCCTTCGTGGCCTGGCTTCCACTCCTGCACGCCGAGCGGTTGCATGATAAGCGCCTGGTAGGCCGCAGACGGGCATTCACACCCTACGCCTTGCTCGCGCTCCTCGTCTGGAACGCCTCCTGCTCCTGGTGGTTCTTCGGTGTGAGCGAACCAATCGGTACACGCCTCGTGAGCGGTCTGGCACCGATGGTGCTGAACGCCCTGTTCATGCTCGTGCCCTGGTGGCTCAAACGCCTCACCCGCCGGATCGCCGGTGCGAACCTCGCCGCTATCGCGTTCATCGCTTATTGGCTGGCGTTCGAGCGCCTTCACCACGATTGGGACCTGAAGTGGCCGTGGTTCTCCATCGGCAATGTCCTCGGCACACGACCGCAATGGATCCAATGGTACGAGTACACCGGCATGCTCGGTGGTTCCGCCTGGGTCCTGCTCGTTACCCTCTTCCTGGATCGTGCGGTGGTCCGCGCCAGGCGCGATAGGCGCACGGCTTGGGCCAATGCCACCGTGGCGTTCATCCTGTTGCTCCTGCCGATCACCGGTTCGCTCATCCGGTTCACGACGATCGATGAGGCTGATTCGGATCAGGTCGAGGTGGTGGTGGTGCAGCCGAACATCGACCCCTACTCCGAGAAGTTCGGTGGCCTTGATGCCATGGCGCAGTTGGACCGGATGCTGGGACTGGCCGAGGCGGCGATGACCGACTCGACCGCGTTGGTGGTAATGCCGGAGACCGCCTTGCAGGAGACCGCAACGCTGGATCTGAGCGGGGATGAACCCCGGTATACCGGCCTTTGGGAGGATCACATCGATCGGTCGCGGAGCATGGTCCGTTTGCGGGAGTTCCAACAAAGGCACCGTCGCGCCGCATTGCTGACCGGCATGTCCTCGGACAAGCTCCTCCTTCCTGGCGAACCTCGTCCCACCGCCGCTCGCCCGCTGTTCCGCGAGGAAGGACTGCCACCAGGTGCGCAACGTTGGTTCACCTCGTACAATGCCGCGCTCTTCCTGCCCTCGAAAGGGCCGGTGGAGATCTATCACAAGTCGAAGTTGGTGGCCGGGGTGGAACTGATGCCCTTCGAGGAGGTCCTCGGATACCTGGGTGACCTGGCCATCGACCTGGGTGGGACTTCCGGCAGCTTGGGCGTGCAGGAGGATCGGGAGGTACTGGTGGATGATGCCAGTGGCTTGCGTGTCGTTCCTGCGATCTGCTACGAATCGGTCTTCGGCGAACATGTCGCCGCGCACGTGCGCAATGGGGGGAACCTGATCGCTGTGATCACCAACGACGGATGGTGGGGCGATTCACCCGGCTATCACCAGCATCTCACTTACTCCTCGATCCGCGCGATCGAGACACGGCGCCAGGTGGTGCGCTCGGCCAATACGGGCATCTCCTGCTTCGTGGATCATCGAGGCGTTATCCAGCAACCTACCGCGTGGTGGGTGCCTACCGCCGAACGGCGAACCGTACAACTTCGTGATGGGATCACCTTCTTCGTACAGCATGGTGATCTGATCGGCCGCCTGGCGGTCTCGCTCACGGGTCTGCTCTTCGTTTACCTGCTCGTCATGCGCTTCCGAAAGCCCGTGCTGGAGCACAGCCGGTAACTTGGTCGCCATGCGTGTCTCCATCGCCCTGGGCCGCTTGCCGGGTTTCGACTGGTCCGTGCTGCGAGAGGAACCCTACTTCCTCTTCCGTCGCATCGCCGACAAGGACCGCGCGGTGATGGCCGTTGGTGCGCAGGACCGGGTGGAAGCACCACGGTTCGATGACCAGGGGCGGGCGCTCGACTGGTACTTCGCGGCAATGCGGTACGAGTGGGGCGAGGCGCTTTTCCAGGGGAAGGGATCGGATGCCGACCATTGTAGCTGGGTGGTGCCGCGTTTCGTGGTGGAATGGAAGGGAGAGGTGGTGTGGATCCATGCCCGGACCGAGGATGAGGGATACGTGCGGACCTGGGCCCAACGTGCGTTCGTGGATGCACCTGATAGGACCCGCATCCCGCGCATCTCCTGGCATGCCCATTGCCCACAGGACCGCTACCTGACACGGGTGCGGCACTTGTTGGACCATATCCAACGCGGCGATATCTACGAGATCAACTACTGCACCACGCGAAGTGCAACCGTCACGTCCTTCGATCCCTTCCATGCCTTCCGCTCCCTGCTGCTCCATGCCGACGCACCCTTCGCGGCGTTCGCACGCGATGCGAACAGCTTTGTGATCTGCGCCAGCCCGGAGCGCTTCCTGGCCTTCGAGGGGCGCCGTGTGGTCGGGGAACCGATGAAGGGGACACGCCCGCGCTCCCTCGACCCCGCGGCCGACCAACGCTACAAAGTGGAACTGGTGAACGACGCCAAGGAGCGCAGTGAGAACATCATGGCGCTGGACGTCATGCGCCACGACCTCGCTCGCATCGCGGCACGCCGTACCGTGGAGGTGGAGGAGCTTTGTGCGGTGCGTTCCTACCCACGGGTACACCAGATGGTGAGCACCGTAGTGGCGCGGATCGCCGATGGGCTCACCCCGCACGATGTACTGAGGGCCACCTTCCCCATGGCGAGCATGACCGGTGCGCCGAAACGCAGGGCCATGGAGCTGATCCAAGAGGTGGAGGAGGGCCCGCGCGGCAGTTTCAGCGGAAGTCTCGGTTTCCTGGCACCCGATGGCACGGGGGACTTCAACGTGGTGATCCGCTCCTTGCTCTTCGATGCGACCAGCGGTCAGCTCTCCCTCACCACCGGCAGTGCGATCACCGCACGATGCGACCCGCAACAGGAATTCGAGGAATGTCAGTTGAAGGCCCTATCCGTGATCGATGCGCTCCACGATGATCGATGAGGTGCGCCGCACGATGCGCATCCACGACCTGGCCCGGCCAGGACAGCCCCTGTGGGTGGCGGTGAGCGGTGGCATCGACAGCATGGTGCTCCTGCATGTGCTGCGTGCATTGGGCCATCCGTGCAGGGTGGTCCATGTGGACCATGGCCTGCGTGGTGCGGGTAGCGATGCGGACCGCGATCACGTCGTGGCCCATTGCCACAAGGAGCACATCCCGTGCGTCGTGCGTCGGGTGGATGTGGGGGAACGTAGCGTACGGACCGGTGAGAGCACCCAGATGGCGGCCCGTGCCCTGCGGCTCGCCGCGCTCAAGGAAGTGACGGCCGAAGGACCGGACCTTGTCGCATTTGGACACCATGCCGATGACGCCCTCGAATCCTTTTTCATGGGGCTGATGCAGGGGTTGGGTGCCGCGGGCTGGAGCGGTGTGCGACCGCGGAGCGAGAGCTTCATCCGACCGCTCATCGGGGTGGACCGCGCGGCCATCCATGCGTACGCCACCGACCAGGGGATCACCTGGCGCGAGGACCCCAGCAATAGGGATGTGGCCTACCTGCGCAACCGCGTACGCCATGCGTTGCTCCCCCAGTTCGAGCAGTGGCGACCGGGTTCGCAAGCCAACCTGGTGCGCAACATGCGCCTGCTCGCCGAACTGGATCACCTGGCACGCCAGGCTGGGGAGGGGGCGGAACGAACGATCTCCACGGACCAGCATGGGGTAATGCACATCCCCTTTGCTACGATCATGAACGGGACGCCGCGGATCGTCCTCCACCGGTTGTTGCGCGATAAAGGCTTCCATCCCGATCGGCTCGACGACATCATCGATGCCATCCAGGACCAGCGGACAGGTGCCCGCTTTCCGGGTATAACGGTGGAGGTGTTCGTGGACCGGGGTGAATTGCTCATCGCACCCCAAAGTCCCGCTCCGCGTTCGTGGACTTTCCCACATGCCGAAGCCGAGCACCCGGATGCACCACTTCGTATCACCACCTCTTCATTCAACCGGATCGTGTTGAACGCGGGCACCTCCACCGCTTGGTTCGATGTGGACCGTATCGCCTGGCCGATCGAGTTGCGCCCGTGGCGCCCTGGCGACCGGATGCGCCCCGATGGCCTCGGTGGCAGCAAGCTGGTGAGTGATATCCTGATCGACGCCAAGGTGCCGCGGAGCACGAAAGAACGTGTCCTGGTACTGGCCGATACCGACCGTATCCTCTGGCTGTGTGGGTTCCGCATCGCGGCGGATGTGAAAGCGACCAGCGCAAGTACCCGGGTGCTCCGGCTGGACCTCCTCGGGCCTTGAGCCTCCAACAAGTTTTCAAAAGCACTTGGGATCGGCCGGGTCCGTGTGTATCTTCATGCCTGTTCCAACCATTCCCACATGCCAACGTTCAACGCACAGATCATCCCGAAGGAAAGGATCCCGTCGTTGCGCTTCCCGCGCCAGCCGCTCATGTTGAGCGAACCTGAGCGCCGGGGGATCCTGCTGAACATGGAGGAAGCCACCCGGCTGGGCAACACCGAACACGGCAAATGCCGCATCGTCTTCCAGGATGATGAAGGGCTGAAAGCCGTGGAAACGACCATCTGGACCTTCGACCCGGAACACATCGTACTGAAGTATGGCATGGTGATCCCAGTCAGTCGTGTGGTCAGCGTCGATATCCCATAGGAGTCCTATTATATTGTTAACGGCTGGGAGACCTGCGGCGGGCGCGGGCTAATTTTGTTCCGAAATTCGCCGGATGATCAGCCTGCTCCTCTTCCTGTCCATGACTTGCGAGGTACCAACCGGTCCCGTGCAATGGTCCTTTCAGGCCCGACCGGTCGAGGCTGGCCAGGTAGTTGTGGAACTCACGGCCAAAGCGGACGCGGGCTGGCATGTCTACGCCACCGAATTGGATGGCGATCTTGGGCCGATCCCCACCTCCATCCGATTCGATGCTGATCCCAACTGGGAGCCGGTGGGTGGTCTTGTGGAGCCGGTGCCGGAGGAAGTGTTCGATCCGAATTTCGACATGCAGGTACGCTACCATTCGGGTACGTCCGTCTTTGTGCAGCGATTCAAACCCACAGGTGGCGCGGTGAGCCCGATCAAGGGAGAAGTGGAGTTCATGGTATGCAACGACAAGACCTGTCTTCCTCCGGAGGTCATCCGATTCAGCGTTGATGCACCGGCACTTGATGTGAAGCATTGATCCATGAAGCAGATCCTCGGTCTTCTCCTCTTCCTTCTGGCCAGTGTGCTGCACGCACAACCCCCTTCAGCGGGCGGTGCGGAGGAGCCGGTGAAACTGTCCGTCTCGGCCGTGCAACAAGGCACCGCGTGGGAGGTGAGCGTGACCGCCACCATCGAGCATGGCTGGGCCGTGTATTCCATGAATAATTATGGCGACATGGGTCCCTGGCCCACATCGCTCCGTATCGATAGTGTGGCCGGACTATCCCGTGTGGGTGCGGCGACCGAGACCGGTCCGAAGATCATCGAAGGGATCGACGTGAACTTCGATATGCATGTGAAGAAGTTCAAGGAGCAGGCGGTCTTCGCCCAGCGGATCACGGTGAACGACCCGGCCGTACCGCTCACCGGTGTGTTCGAGTACATGACCTGCAACGATGAGATGTGCCTGCCGCCGGCCATGGTCTACTTCATCATCCCCGGCCTGGGTAGCGGTCAGTTCGAACTCGGCTCCGTTCCCTTCAACCCGAACGATACCCGTTTCCAAGGCCTGGCCACACGTTCCGGCTCCGCCGAATTGAAGCTGGCCAACGTGGACCTCAACGCCCCGGTGATCAAGGGCGGAGAGACCACCACCGCCGAGACCAAGTCGCTCTGGTCCATCTTCTTCCTGGGTTTCCTCGGTGGTCTGGTGGCGCTGCTCACGCCCTGTGTGTTCCCCATGATCCCGCTCACGGTGAGCTTCTTCACCAAGGGCAGCGAGGACAAGAAGAAGGGATTGACGAACGCCCTCACCTACGGCGGCTTCATCCTCGGCATCTACCTGCTCTTCAGCCTGCCCTTCCACCTGCTCGGCTCGGTGAATCCGGAGATCTTCAACGAGATCAGCACCAACCCCTGGCTCAACATCTTCTTCTTCGTGATCTTCCTGGTGTTCGCCGTCAGCTTCTTCGGCTACTTCGAGATCACCCTGCCCAGCAGTTGGGTCAACAGCATGGACCAGAAGGCCTCCAAGTTCGGGGGCATGATCGGCATCTTCTTCATGGCGCTCACCCTTGCCTTGGTCTCCTTCAGTTGCACCGGCCCCATCCTGGG
>JADLAI010000005.1 GCA_020848295.1 Flavobacteriales bacterium | reverse complement strand
TACCATTCCCCAGTATCCAGGAATAGCCCACCGCGCCTTGCGATGCGTTCAAGGTCTGCACCGTGGTGGTCGGTTCGCAGGAGCTGTATTGCGATAGTTCGAAAGCCGCGATGGGCAGTGGATACACGGTGATGGACGCGAACGTGGTATCGGAGCACCCGTTCTGGGCCTCGGCCACGAGCCGCACCACGAAAGTGCCCGGAGCCGTGTAGGTGTGGAAGGGGTCGGTGATCGCGGTGGTGTTGCCATCGCCAAAGTCCCATTGCGCGAAATCCGAGCCGGTGCTTGTATTGTCGAAGGAGACCTCCAAGGGCATGCAGCCGGTGTTCGGATCAGCAACGAACGAGGCTTGTGGAGTGGCCAGAACCATCACGGGATGGGTGACGGTGGATGTGCAACCGCTGCCCACGGCCGTACCGGTGAGGGTGACCTGGTAGGTGCCGCCTCCATCGAAGACATGAAGCGGGTCGGTCAAGGTGGAACCGGTGCCATCGCCGAAGTCCCAGCTGAGGCTGCTCACGGCCGAGGTGGTGGCATCGAATTGGAAGGGCACATCGGCACAGGCGGTCTCTGGAAGCACCGTGAAGTCGAGCGAGGGGCCGGGAAGGACGGTCACCTCCATCGTGGCCGAATCCGAACCACAACCAAAGGCGAACAACGCAATGGTATAGGTACCCGGCACGGTGTAGGTCCAGGAGAGGTCATGCAAGCCGCTGGTGTTCCCGTCGCCCAGATCCCAATAGAACGTGGTGTCGCCAACGCTGTACTGGGTAAGTTCGACCGTGAGCGGTGAACAGCCTTGGACCGGGTCGGCATTGAAGAAGGCGTTCACCTGGTTGGGCAGGATGGTGATGTCCTGGTAGGCCGTGTCACTTCCACAGGTATTGGTCGCGATCAGGGTCACGGTGATGGGTACCGGATCATCTCCGGACACATACGTGTGTGTGACCGTAGGTCCTGGATCGGTACTTCCGGTGCCATCGCCGAAAAGCCACTCGAAGGAAGTGGGGGCGCCATAGCTCGCATTGCCGAAGGGTACCGGGCTGGACGGACAGTACTGGTCCAGGCTCGGTCCGAAGAGCGCCGTGGGCATGGGCATGACGGTCACCGCGCCATTCGCCACCACCTGTCCGCACGTGTTGGCCACCGTGAGCGAGATCGGGTACACGATCGGGTCGGTGACCACTGCCGGAAAGGTCATGGGGCCGGGCGACTCCTCAGCCGACCCTCCGAGACCGCCGAACTCCCAAGCGAAAGAAAGGCCCTCGCCCACCGATGTGTTGGTGAAGCCCACCTCCAGGGGGCCGCAGCCCAATTCGGTGGAAAGACTGAACGAGGCTTGTGGCCCCTCCCACACTTCCAAGCTACTGAAGGCGGTATCCCGACAGCCTTCCGCAGTGATCGCGATCAACCGCACAGCGTACGGGCCAGGCGCACCGTAGATGTGTTGCGGTGCAGCGGTGTACGAGACGGCACCATCGCCGAAGTCCCATTCGTAAGTAGCGGCACCGCTGGTGTTGTTCACGAACGCGAATGGTATACCCACACAGGCGACCGGATCATGTACGAACGCCGCCTGTGGCAATGCGTTCACGGTGACCAGTGTGCTGGTGTTGTTGCTGCACGTCGTTGCGGGATCGGTGTACGAATAGCTCAACGAATGATCACCGGGCTGCGCCAGCAGCGGATCGAAGATCCCGCCGGGATCAACACCGGTCCCGGTCCAGGTGCCTCCTGGCGGTGTGGCGGTGAGCAGCTGCGGCCCCGCATCCAGGCAGATCGCGAGCGGTTGGCCTGCATCAACGACCGGCAAGGCATGTACCACCACCGTCAACTGATCCTGGATCAAGCAGGTGCCGGCACCGTGGGCATAGGTCAAGAGGTGGTTACCGGGGCTATTGGTGCTGAAGGTCCCAGCTGGTGTGACATCCGTTCCGCTCCATGTGCCACCAGCGGGTACGCCTGTGAGTTGGAGGTCACCGCTGTTCACGCACACGGAGGTGTCGTTCCCAGCGAAAGCCGGCACATCGATCGGCACCACGGTCACCGTGAGTTGATCGGTCCCCGCGCACCCGGCCCCATCGGTGTAGCTGTATGTCAACACATCCGTTCCAACACCGGCGGGCGTGATCTCGCCCTGCGGGGTCACGTTCATCGTGTTGGCGCTCCAGGTGCCACCTACAGGTGTGCCTGTCAGTGTGTAGGGCACGGGCTGATCACAGAGTTGCAGATCATCCCCCGCATTCACCACGGGCAAGGGGTTCACCACGGCCTGCATGGTACTCACACTCGCACATCCCGCCTGATCGGTGTAGGCGTATGCCAACGTATGTGTGCCGGCTCCAGCGATCGCGGGATCGAAACCATCCGGTGGACCCACCACCCCGGTACCTGACCACGCGCCGCCTACTGGTGTCGCCGAAAGCCCGACCGCTGCGGAATTGACACAGAGCATCGGTGGTGCCTGCAGGTTCAACACAGGTGCCGCGAGTACCGTGATGTTCACCTGGTCGGATGTCGCACAGGTACCAATGCCGTATGCGTAGGTGGCCGAATAGGCACCAGCGTTGATCGGTGCGAACTGTCCATTGGCGACCGCACCGCTCCAGGTCCCCCCCGACGGCGAGGCTGGCAGGTTCACCGGTGTTGACCCTTGACAGAAGCTGGTATCGTTCCCGGCATCTGCGATCAAGGTGAGGTCCTGCACGGTGACCACCACCTGATCGCTGTTCGTACAACCATTGCCATCCACGTGCGTGTAGGTCAATGTCACCGGCCCCAATTGATCCGGCACCGGGGTGAAGACCCCGCCGCTCGTGACATTCGTGCCGCTCCAGGTGCCCGGAGCAGGGAACCCACCGAGGTTGACCCCGATGGCCTGGTCGCATTCGGTCCTGTCCGCACCCGCGTTCACATTGGTAACGGGGAATACCGTGACCGGGACGGTCGCGCTGCCGGGGCAACCACCGGTGCTTCCTGTAACGGTATAGGTGGTACTGATCGCGGGGCTGGTGGTGAAGAGCGGCCCGGTGCCCACTAGGGTATTCCCGATGTACCATTGGTAGTTGCCGGCACCACTCACCGTGAAACTGGCCATGGCCCCGTTGCAGATCGCCGCGCTACCTGGCGTAACGGTCAGGGTGGGCGCCGGATTCACCGTCACGTTCACGGTGGCCGAAGGCCCTGGGCAACCGTTGGTGACCGCCGCCACCGTGTAGGTGCCCGCACTGGCCGCCGTGACGTTGGGGATGGTGAAGGCGGGTTGATCCGAGGTGAATCCGTTCGGGCCGGTCCACTGGTAGGTGAGCCCCGGAATGGCATTGGCCGAAACGGAGAGCACCTGTCCTGCGCAAACCGGACTGTTCGATGCGATCACCGGTATGGCGGGCACCGCACCCACGGCCAGCGTGGTCACATCCGAGGCCGAACCACAGGCATTCGTGACGGTGAGCGCGATGGACGAACTGGTGGCCGCAGCGTAGCACACCGAAGGCGGATCGAGCGTATTCGCCGTGGCCGGGCTTCCACCGTTGAAGGTCCAGGCGTATGAATTGATCGCTGCACCACAATCCTGCACCACGGCCGAGGGGTCCACGCATTGGGTGGCACAGATGCCCGCAAGGTCCGTCACCTCCACCTGTGGTGGTGCGTTGGCGGTGATCACGGCGCTCTGGTTGAAGGTGCCGCATGAATTGGTCGCCTGTAATTGAATGGTGTAGGTACCGGCCTGCGTGAACTGGAATTGCGGTTCGAACGCGGTGGCCGATGTACCGCCGGTGTAGTTCCATGCGGGTCCGCTCCCACAGGCACCGCCGGAGGTGCTCACGTTCCACGCATAAGTGGTGAGGCAACTGTTCGGGCTGGTGCTGGTATTGTCCACCAGGCTCGTGAACGGGGCACATCCCGTGTTCGGGGTGAGGGTGAAGGCGGGTTGTGGCGGACCCTCCACACAGATCGAGCGGCTCATGGTGTCACCACCACAATAGTTACCGGAGACCAGATCGATCGTGTAGTTGCCGGGGGTGCTGAACTGAACGCCCAACGTTGTACTTCCCGAACTCCATGCGCTCGGGTCATAACCCGCTCCTACTGCCCCATTGTCATTGCCTAGGGTTCCGCTGGCCACGGTCCATCCGGTTGCGGGCGCGATGGTCCAGAGCAAAGGCGGTGTATCGTCGCATGTATTCCCCTGGATCTCGTTGCCCGTACTGGTGCTGGTGAAAGTAACGGTGGAGTTCACGCAGGCCGTATCGTTCGCAGCGATGGTGAAGTCGCTCGTCGCCGGCAAGCTCACCTTGATCGGCACCACGCTGCCACCGGATTGGCCGCAGGGGTTGGCGATCAGCACATTCACGAAATAGCTATGGGGAAACGTGTTCGTGCCGTCGGTACTGGTAGTGCCACAGGACCCAACGCTGAACACGTGCGAATAGATCGCGGGGGGAGGATGGGTGAAGACCACGGGTGCGGATCCATCGTTCACGGTTACGGTGTAGATCGTGCCGGGGGTGTTCATCTCCCAGCCCTCGATCGGGAAATTCAGGCTCATCGGGCCACATCCTTCCGTGTTCCCTGGGTTCAGGATACCACCGGAGGGGTTGGCGCCGAGGAACACGCTATAACTCATGGTGCTATTGCATCCATTGGGCTGGGTGATCGTGTAGGTGAGATCGGTGATGCCCTGCCCGAAGGTGTGTGCCTGTTGCGGCCAGGTGGTCCCGGTGGTCGTGTAGTTGGGCGAACCATCGCCCCAGTTGATCGTGTGCGTACTACCCGGTACGGAGAACCCGCCATAGTCGAACAGGAAGTTCGGGTTGGTGATGGGTACACAGCGGAAGAAGGTGGTGGCCCCGTCGAACACCACGCTCGCACTATTGGCGGTGAGCAAGGCATGTGCCGTGGGGTTCACGGTCACGGCGATCTGGTCCGTGGCCACACAGCCGTTGGCATCGGTCACGGTGAGGGTGAGGTTCACTACCAACGCACTGCTCACCGGTGGCGGTTGCTCAAAAGCGGCATTGGCCGAATTGCCACCAGTGATGTTCGGCGAACCCGTCCAGGCATAGCTCAAGGGGGGGGCACCAGTACCCGATCCGTTCAGGTTCAACGGTTGCCCTCCGCATACCGTAACGGTGGCAGGCCCGGCATCGGCCGTGCATTGCCCGAAAGCAGGAACGCTCGTTAACACGAGCACAAAGCCGCCTATTGTTGTTCCGATCCGGTCCAACACCATGGGTTCAAGAGAACGAAAGTACCGGCCCCACGCACTGGGATAGCGGCTCCGATGGCCTGGATACCAACGGGTTCGTTGTGAAGAAGACGGCTCAGCCACCGGGTTCGTTGCCTCTCGTTCCTTCATCGGAAGGTACCGTTCCTCGTGGATCGAACGCATTTCCCGGTCCGGGTGTACAGCAAGCAGCATACCGGACGTTCCTCGATAAAACCACCCACTTCGCCATGATCGTGCTACTTGCCCTCCTCGCCCTGCTGTTCACCACCATCGTATTGGCCACGGAGACCGGTTGGGAAAGTGTGCTTTCCGGATCACGGAATGAACTGGTCTTCGGCGGCCGGAACAGGGCCTACGGGGCCTATCCGATGCGTCGGGAACATCCGCGTACCATGGTCGTTGCCTTCATGATCGCCATGGGCCTTGTTGGCGGGACGCTCACCCTCCCCAGGTTATTCTTCTCCGCAGTGGCCGTACCTCCCGCCATACCCATCCTGCCGATCGATGATGAAGTGATGAAGGTCGTTGATGTCGCCCTCAAGCCGGCCCTGGATGCCATCCCCGACCGGCCGGCACCGAAGCCGACCAAAGGCTCCATGGACAGAGGCCCGGTCATCGCCGTGGACTCCCTGCCAGTGGTTCGTACGGATGGTTCATCCACGGCCTCAAGTCCGGATCCGGGCGCCGGCAAAGGCCCTGGCGTTGACCCCGGCCCTGGCACGGGTAGCGGCAATGATGGCCCCAAGGGGACCGGGAGCGACATGGGCGTGAAGGACGGCTGGGAACTGGAGGTGATGCCCGAATACCCTGGCGGCACCAAGGCGCTGTACGCATACCTCGGAAAGGAAATGCACTACCCGGACATCGATGTGGACGCCCGTCGAGAAGGCCGGGTCACCGTCGGGTTCATCATCCGATCGGATGGTTCGGTGACCGACGTGCGCATCCTACAAGGGATCAGCCCGACATTGGATGCCGAAGCCCTGCGGGTGGTGCGCCGAATGATCAAGTGGAAGCCGGGCCGATTCAACGATCGCGAAGTGGATGTGCGGTATGCACTTCCCATCATGTTCAAGTTGAAGGACTGAATCCTATGGCACAAAGGTTCCGGAAAGAACCGATCGAGGCCGCGATCGCATGGCTCAGTAATGGTCCAGGTCACGGATGTGAGGCATCATTCCGGCTCCCGGCTGCGTCATCCAAGAAAGTGACCGGACATGCGCCCCTTTGTCGCCTCGCTTGTGGGGATCTGCCTCTCTCCCAGCCTACATGCCCAACTCATGAATGGCAGCTTCGAGTTGGGGGGCCAATTCACCGCAGAAGACTGGTCCTACACCTGCGATGTGCCCGGCATGGGCACGGGTGGCGCACCCGGTGGTGGCAACTGGCATGCGACGGTGGCTCCTGGCAACTTCAAGGGATGTTTTCCGAGCTATTTGTACCAACCGTTACCCAATGCCCAGAACGGAGAACTTTACCGGTTCACCGGCTGGGTGCGCTGCCATAGTGAGGAACCTTGCATCGGGGGCTTCATCGGCCTGGGGCGTATCAACGGAACGACGATCGAAGTGGACGACCAGGCCGGTGGGCAATACCCGGACTGGACCTTCGTGCAGATCGTGGACACCATTGAACTGGACGAGGGCGAGGTGGCCGCTGCTGTATTGAGCGCCGGATCGATCGGTGGTCCAGCGATCCTGAACCCGGCACACTTCGACGGATTGCAACTGGACCTGGCCATGGGCATGGGGACTGAAGTGGTTCCACCTCTCCACTACATAGTGGATCATACGCAGCGCATGATCTTCCTTTCCACCAGGGGGGAAGGGATCACGGCCATCCGATTGCTGGATATGACCGGGCGGGAACTCTCCACCCGACCATTTGCAGGAACCAGCACGGCACAGGTGGACTTGAATGGTCTACCTCCCGGAGCCTACCTCGCCCAGGTGCGCACCGCGCGCGTGGAGCGCACCTTCCGATTCGTCATTGACTGACCGATCAATGGATCGGCACCTCGCGGACAAAGGCCAGTGCGGCCTCCATGTGGTCGTGCATCACCACATCGGTCTTCACGTAGGGCACCTGCTCGCGGAATGCGGCGACGAAGGATTCCAACTGCGCTGAACTGCGTGCTGGGCGCCGGAATTCCAGGGCCTGGGCTGCGGTGAAGAGTTCGATGGCCAACACCCGCTCCACATCCTGCACCACCTGCCAGGTCTTGATGGCCGCCGCGGCACCCATGCTCACGTGGTCCTCCTGACCGTTGCTGCTATCGATGGTGTCCACGCTATTGGGCATGCAGCGCTGCTTGTTGGCACTGACGAGCGAGGCGGCCGCATACTGTGGGATCATGAAGCCACTGTTAAGCCCTGGTTCCGCCACAAGGAAAGCAGGCAGGCCCCGTTGACCGCCGATGAGTTTGTAGGTGCGGCGTTCACTGATGCTACCGAGTTCGGCCGTGGCGATCGCGAGGAAGTCCAAGGCCAAGGCCAGTGGTTGGCCATGGAAATTACCGGCGCTGATGATCAGGTCCTCGTCATCGAATACCGTGGGGTTGTCCGTGACGGATTCCAATTCGCGTTCCACCACACGTTCCACATAAGCGATGGCATCGCGCGATGCACCGTGTACCTGTGGGACGCAACGGAAGGAATACGGGTCCTGCACATGCGCCTTCTTTCGCTTCACGAGCTCGCTCCCTTTGAGCAGATCGCGGAATCGACCGGCCACCACGGCTTGTCCCGGATGTGGTCGTACCGCATGGATGGATGCGTGGAATGGCTCGATGCGACCATCGTACGCGTCGAGCGAGATGGCGCCGATCACATCGGCCAGGTGGGCCAGGCGGGTCGCCTTCAGCGTGAGCAACGCCGCGTAGGCGTTCATGAACTGTGTGCCATTCAGCAGGGCCAGACCTTCCTTGGGGCCCGGTTCCAGTGGCTTCCACCCGAACTTCTTCAATGCTGGCGCGGCCGCCATGCGCTTCCCTCCCACCAGCACTTCGCCCAGGCCGAGCAGGGGCAGGCAGAGGTGGGCAAGCGGCGCGAGGTCGCCGGAAGCACCGAGCGAACCACGTTCGTACACCACCGGGAGCACATCGGCATTGTACATGTCGATCAGGCGCTGCACCGTGGCTGGTGCGACCGCACTATGACCGAATGCCATGTTCTGCACCTTCAGCACCAACATGGCCCGCACGATCTCCGGTGGCACCGGATCCCCGGTGCCACAGGCATGGCTCATGACCAGGTTCTTCTGCAACTGCGCCAAGTCCTTCTTCGCGATGGACTTATCATAGAGGGAACCAAAGCCCGTGTTCACGCCGTAGATCGGCGCATCGTTCTTCTTCAGACGTTCGGCGAGGTAGGCATGGCTCCGCTTCACGGCCTGCTGGGCTTCCGTGCTCAGGGCGATGGGCAGGCGGTTCTTGAGGATGTGTTCCAGTTCGGCCAGGTCGAGGCCGACTGTTCCGATGGGATGCGATTGCATTACTGGTTGTTAGTGGTTGCCGGTTGTCCGGGGTGATGGTCAGGTCGTGCGGGGCATTGTGCGGCGGTTTGAACATCAACCACCCACAACCGACAAGAGCTCCTCCTGCTTCACCGCCTTCTGCTCCCCGCTTCGCATGTCCTTCACGGTGACGATGCCTTGCTTCAGCTCGTTCTCCCCGATGATGGCGACAAAGGCGATGCCCTTGTCATCGGCGTACTTGAACTGCTTGGCCATCTTCACGGCATCGGGGTAGAGTTCGGCCGCGATGCCCGCTTCGCGCACGGCGCGCAATTGTTTGAGGCAATGCAGCGCTTCCGCTTCACCGAAGTTGGCGAAGAGCAACTTGGTACTGCCGCCGAGTTCCGCAGGGAACTTGTTCGTCTCCAGGAGCACATCGTGGATGCGATCGGCGCCGAAGCTGATACCCACGCCGCTCATGTTCTTCAGCCCGAAGATGCCGGTGAGATCGTCGTAACGCCCACCTCCGCAAATGCTGCTCTGCAACGAACCCTCCATTGCCTTCACCTCGAAGATGGCACCGGTGTAGTAATCGAGGCCACGGGCCAGGGTGGGATCGAATTCGAGTACGGCCGACCTCAACGCACCCACCGCCTCGAAGGTGAAGGAAAGGTCCTTCAGACCCTGTTGGGCGGTGCCGGACGAGGCCAGCCATTGTTCCAGCACCGGGCGCTGTTCGCTCCACCTTCCTTTCAGTTCGAATAGTGGCGCAATACCCTTGATGGCGGTATCGGACACGCCCTTCGTGCGCATCTCCTCCTCCACCTTCTCCCGACCGATCTTGTCCAGCTTGTCGATCGCCGTGACGATGTCCACGACCTTTTCCGGTTGACCGCTCACTTCAGCGATGCCCGCAAGCACTTTACGGTCATTGATCTTCACGACGACCTGAAGACCAAGGGCGGAGAAGACATCGTCGAAGAGTTGCACCAGTTCCACTTCGCTCAGGAGGCTCGTACTCCCGATCACATCCGCATCGCACTGGTAGAATTCGCGGTACCGCCCCTTCTGCGGCCGATCGGCGCGCCACACGGGTTGGATCTGGTAGCGTTTGAACGGGAAGACGATCTCGCTCTGGTGCTGGACAACATACCGTGCGAAGGGTACGGTAAGGTCATAACGCAGCGCTTTCTCGGCCAACTCGGCAGCGAGTTTCCCGGAGTGGACCTCCTCCCCCTCCTTCAACTTCGCCCTGGTGGTCTCACTCACCTCCTTCCAGGCATCGCCGCTATTGAGGATCTTGAAGATCAACCGGTCTCCTTCCTCACCATACTTGCCCGTGAGCGTTTCCAGGTTCTCCATGGCCGGGGTTTCCAGGGGCAGGAAACCGTACTTCCGGAACACCTGTTCGATGGTGTTGAAGATGTACTTGCGACGCAGCATCTCCGCCGGGGAGAAGTCGCGGGTGCCTTTGGGGATGGCGGGCTTGGTGGCCATGGCAAGGATCAAGTCACAAGGCCCAAGCCACAAGTTGACAGGGCCTTGTTCGGGTGGTCTTGTAAGAACGGCGCGAAAGTACGGGTGCCCGGACTTCCACCGTGGTGCCGTGCGGCGATCGACAGGATGTGTGGCCGCCGCGAACGGTGCACACGAACTGCGAACATGACCGGCTCTCAGGCAAGCTGTTCCCGCACCAACGGCGCCACCTTCGTTCCGTAGAGCTCGATACTCCGCATCAACTTCTCGTGTGGAAGCGTGCCAGCGCTGTACTTCATATCGAAACGCGAAAGTCCAAGGGCCTTCACCGCACGCACGATCTTGGTGGCCACCGTGTTCGGCGACCCCACGCACAGGGCACCCGTGGGGCCCGCCATCTGGTCGAAGGCCTGGCGGGTGAGCGGGGGCCACCCCCGCTCCTTACCGATACGACCATGCATGGCCTGGTAATGGGGCCATAACTCCTCACGGGCCTGTTCGTCGGACTCGGCCACATGGCCCGGCGAATGCACCCCGATCGGCAGCATGCCATGTCCCGCCGAATTGAGCGCCCGCTTGTACAGGTCAACGAAAGGCGCGAAGGCCAGATGGTCGCCACCGATCACCGCAAGCATGAGCGGCAGGCC
>JADLAI010000004.1 GCA_020848295.1 Flavobacteriales bacterium | reverse complement strand
TTGGACGAGCTTCAAGCCAACCTGAAGGAGGTGGTGGAGCTGTGCTTCGAGGAGATGACCAAGGAAGAGATCGAAGCACTGCCGGAGTTCGTCGGCCTTCAGTCGTTCTCCATCGCGGTATGAGCAAACTGCCGATCGTGGATGCGAGGACCTTCGAACGCATCCTGCTCAATGGGGCTTCGTGGTGGTGCGCCAGAAAGGGAACCACGTCTTCTACCGGCATCCGGATGGGCGCTACACCACCCTTCCACACCACAAAGGTCAGGACATCAGCCGCCCGTTGATCCGCAAGATCCTGAACGAGATCCAGATGACGCCCGATGCGTTCGTAGTGGCGCTGAACGAATGATCGCCCCTACGGGCCGCAAGGTCCCCGCCATCCCGGCTCAAGGCCGGGAGCGCGACAGACCCGGCGGATGTTTGAGTGGACACCCTGCGATGGTCGAAATGTCGGGATCGATCACGCATTGACGAGAAACCTACCTTGACCTTCCGGGTTCGCCGTTCGGGCGCAGGCTCAGAGCTTCACCAATCGCTGACGACCGATGGGCTTTCCCTCCTTCAACACCTGCAACTCATAGGCACCCACCCGCAATGACGCGATCGAGATGCTGCCATCAAGGGGCAACCTTCCCTGCATCACCAACCGCCCGACCGCATCGCGCACCTGATAGTGCTGCGCTCCGCCGCCGATCAGCTGGACCTGCACCCTGTCGGTTGCCGGGTTCGGCCACACAGCCAGCTCAGGCAGCTTGGCGCGCTCGGTGATCCCGGTGGAGCCCAGATCCCGGCGGAACACGTCGTTCAGGTTGGCCACGCAAAAGACGTCGCCATCCTTCTCCATCAGGCCGTACATGACGTACGTGCCATACTGATCCATTGGTAGGCCCACGGTATCCCGTTCGAAGGTCGCACCGCCATCCGCGCTGTGGAACAGATCCGGACGCGTATTGGCAGCACTGTTCTCGCAAGAGATCCAGATCTGGTCGCCGCGCATGAGCATGGCCAGGATATGATGGGAGAACTCCCACGCCGAATTACCGATGGTCAGCGTCGACGAAAGGACGACCTCGGTCCAAGTGGCACCCCAGTCGTCCGAGTAGTGCAACTTGGATCCCAAGGCGATGGACGAATTGCCCGCGCTGTAGATGCGGCCTGTGAGCGGATCATGGGTGAGGACCGCGCCGCTGTACCAGGAGGGCAGGCCCGCGCAGGCTGGCGTCACCCAGGTTTGGCCATGGTCCGTGCTGTACGCGAAGCCGGCCGATTGCGCTCCTGCGCCATGGACGATCAACGTATCGCCCACGCTCCAAAAGGAACCGGGGTCGTTCGCGTTCAGCCAGGGCACATGTTGCCATGCCGCGTCGGTCTCGGCCTTCACGAGGTAGGCATCGGCCTGGTCCACGATCACGGCCAGGTGGCCATTGTAGCCGTGCAGTTCGCCCACGGCCGCCTTGCCGCCGGGGATCCAGGCGTGGGGAGGCAGGCCCACGGTGTCCACCGTCCATGTAGCGCCTTCATCCGTGCTCCAGTAGATGTAACCGGAAGCGGAGCCATCCTGGGAATACGTGTAGAGGCGGTTCCCAGTGCTCGCGAAGCCTTTGATCCATCCCGTGATACCGCTCACCGGCACCGGGATCCAGGTGTCCCCGTTGTCGTAGCTCTTGTGCAGTCCATTGGTGAAATTGCTCGCGTAGAGCACGCCCTGATGGGCCCCCACGCAGGTGCTCGATTCGTTGGGGATGTTGGTGAGGCCCAGCGCTTGCCAGCCTTGGGCGTGGCTGCTGAGGATCATGCCTGTGGCAAGGAAGAGGGTAATGGTCCTGGTCATCCTGTTGGTTTTGGGGCGATCTTACGAGGGTGATGTGCCCCATGTTATACGGTGTTCACCGTAATTCCACACGGGAGACTTCCGATCTTCTCTTCAGACCCGTCGGTGGTTGCACATTGTTCAGTGATCATGGCCGGATCGATGGTGACGCACCGCGGCGGCGCGTCCTGGTGATGGGTGATCGCATACCCCCTGCATTCCCGATCATACTCACATGGGGTGTTGCACTACCCGCACACTTTGCGGCAAGGAAGGGCACAGACCAAACAAGGAAGACTCTCCCAGCTCGATGACCATGGCCAACGATTCCGTGTGATGATCGCCCTGGCAGTCGATCCATGAACGCATCAACATCGACACCGTGCCATGGTGGGCCGCTAGGAAAGATCATTGGGCTTTTCCGGAAAACACCTCGCGAGCATGCGGCCGGTCCTTTGTGGCGATCAGAATGAACACCATGAACGCCGCTGCGCAACTCATACAACCACCCGCATCCTTCGATCGCTTCGCCTGGTTCCTTACCGGGATCGGTATCCGCAGCAAAACGCTGCCCACCATCCGTTTCGAGGACATCAACTATCATCTCATGGTGAAGGCACTGACCCTTCCCGCAAAGGCCACGGCCCGGGAATTCCGGCCGATCCTCGAGCGTGCAGCGTTGGTGCCTCCGAGCGCATGGGCCATCCTTGGCGACGAGAGCGACGGCCGCAAGGTGCTCGTGGAGAATCAGTACTTGAAGGTGGTGCTGATCCGTTGGGAGCCCGGCGCAGCAAGTGATCGCCACTACCACCCGAACGGCGGGGGAATGATCATGGTGCTGGAAGGGGCGATCGAGGAGTCTCGCTTCCTCAATGGCACGATCGCTGCACCGTATGATGTGCGAAAGCTGGAACGCCAGGCCATGAGCTACATCGACGATACGCTCGGTGCGCATGTGGTCGCGAACCCGCACGAACAAACAGCGGTCACCCTGCACGCATACTTGAAGCACCGTCCATGATCCGGTGATGGATCCGGCTTCCGGAGCCTTGGGTCTGGGAGAACGCCGGGTTCCAGGACCGTGCGCATCTTTGCGTGGATGTACAACTTCGTCGATGTCATCATCGCCGATCCGGTACGCAACCGCCAGTTCCGCAGCGGTGAGCACCTGATGGCCGAGTTCACCTGCCCGCTGAAGACGGCGGAGCAGGACATGTGGAGCCATGCCAGCTATTTCGTGTATGTACTGGAGGGCCGCAAGGACTGGCGCAGCGCGGATGGCAAGGTGGAGTTGAAGACCGGCGAGATGGCCTTCGTGAAGAAGGACGGCAGCATCGTGGAGCAGTACTTCGAAACGTCCTTCTGCGTGCTCCTCTTCTTCATGACCGATGAGTTCATCTGCGAGGTCTTCCGCACCGTGGAGGTCCGCACGAAGAACGTGGCGCCGCTCTCC
>JADLAI010000003.1 GCA_020848295.1 Flavobacteriales bacterium | reverse complement strand
TGGGCAAGCTCGTGGGCATGCCCGTGCCCGGCACAGGCACCGCCGTGTGGTGGGAGACCCTGCAGAACGGCATGTGGTTCGGCATCCCCATGGTGGGCATGGTGGACAACAACGGCAACTACCTGGAAAACCAGCAACTGGAGCCGGATGTGAAGCAGCCCCTTGATCCGGGAGTCGTGTCTCAAGGCCGCGACCAGCAATTGGAGGCGGCAGTGAAGCTCTTGCTCGGTCAGTAGACGACCCGCGCCCGTCGTCATGTGCTATCGGAAGGCCCGGAAGACCGGGCCTTCCCCATTCTTCGCGTGCGCGCGTTCGACGCACGTGACCGATGTTTCGGCAGGACTGATGCCGGTCAGGTCCGCCCATTTTCCGTCCTCGTCCATTTGCGCTGGGAGCTTGCCTGGCTCTTCCTCCTCTTTGCGTCGCGAACAAGGGCAACGAGCATGGCACACACCAAGATCCCGTTACTCACCCGGCCGAAGGACGATGGAAAGAGAACGTTCTCGGTCGCGCTGATCGCCCTCGTCGGTCTTTCGACCGTCCATGCTCAATTGGACCTCGATGGATCGATATCCCCCGCCCAGCTCGTGCAGCACACGCTGCTGGGTACGGGTGTCACCGTGAGCAATGTCACCTACAACGGCCTGCCCGGCAATACCCCGTTGGAGAGCATAGGCAGGTTCGATGGATCGGATTGCGTTCTAGGCATCGACAGTGGCATCGTGATGTGCACTGGCGGCATCAACGTGGCCCAAGGGCCCAACAACAGTGGTTCCATGCAAATGGAATTGTCCGACGTCACGCCGAGCGACGATGACCTGGAGAACGTCGCAGGCGATCTGTGCATGGACGTGGCGACGCTGGAATTCGACTTCGTGCCGCAGGGAGACTCGATCACCTTCGCATACTCCTTCGCTTCTGAAGAGTACCTGGAGTACGTGAACGCCGGTTACAACGATGCGTTCGGATTCTTCCTCAGCGGTCCCGGCATCTTCGGTCCCTTCCAGAACGGCGCCGTGAACCTCGCCGTGGTCCCCGGGAATTTCTCCTACGTGAGCGTGAACAGCGTAAACACAGGAAGCAACAGCCAGTACTACCAGGACAACGGCTCGGGATCGAGTGCCCCCTACAATACCAACCCCTACTACATCCAGTTCGACGGATTCACTGTGGGGCTTCGTGCCGGAGCGGTCGTTCAATGTGGACAGACCTACCACATCAAAATGGCGATCGGCGACGTGGGGGATCCCAACTGGGACAGCGGTGTCTTCATCCAGGGTGGCACCTTCTCCTCCACAGGCGGTCTGAGTGTGAGCATCTCAACGCCAGCGATGGATGGGACCATTGCGGAAGGGTGTGGTCAAGCAATTGTGACATTAACCCGCTCGACCAGCACCGGCGAGCTCGTCATCCCCCTGAGCACAGTTGGATCAGCGACAATCGGCGTCGACTTCTCACCCCTGCCCGCATCGATCACCATCCCGGAGGGCCAGGCAAGCGCATCGTTCGTGATCGACATTCCGAATGATGACCTGACCGAGTTGGATGAGACCTTGATCATCCAGGCGCTGTTCACCGGTGCTTGCGGCGATGCACCGGTCTCCGCACAGCTCATCATCCATGACCATCCGCCCCTTGTGGTTACCGGTCAAGAGGTGAACACCACGTGCAGCGATGCGTTGACCACCATCGCTCCCGTGGTTAGCGGTGGGATCGGACCGCTGGGCTATGTCTGGAACGATGGCAGTGCTGACAGCACGCTGAACGTGCCGGGGCATTCGGGCGTCTACTACGTGACCATCACCGACGCCTGCGGCCTTGTCGCCGAGGCCGGGATCAACGTTTTCGCACCCTGTGAAGTGGTCGTACCCAATGTCTTCACACCGAATAGCGACGGCGAGAACGACCGCTTCGTGGTCGAGGGCCTTGAGGGGACGCGCAACACGGTGGAGGTCTTCAACCGCTGGGGGCAGCTGGTGTACCAAGCCAGCAACTACGCCAACAACTGGGAGGCACACGGACTGAGCGATGGCACCTACTACTATGTGATCAAGGTCGAAGGCTACAGCTCGGCCTTTACCGGGCATGTCACCATTCTCGCTAACCGATCATGAGACGACCATACACCGGTGCGTTCACAGCGCTCAGCGCGTTCGCGCTCGCTCTCGACATGTCAGCACAGGGGCCGGCCCTGGCCTGGGAGAGTTTCTTCGACGGCAGCCTCCCAGGGGTCGATCAGGCCAACGCGTTGCTCGTTGCAGGTGACAATTCGGTCTATGTGACCGGCCAGAGCACCAACCTCGCGCCGCAGGGCACCATCACCACCTTGCACTATGGTTCCTCGGGCCAGCAGATCTTCGTCGATCATGTGTACGGCGCTGCCCAGGAGACCGTGAACAAGGGCGTCGCACTCGCTTCGGACAACATCGGACATGTTTACGTGTGCGGGGCTATCTCCAACAACGGTGGGGATCTCGCACTGATCAAGTATCGATCCTCCGGACGGGTTTGGCGCGAGAACTACGAGCAATACCCCAACGCGGAAGTGGAGGATCAGGCCACAGGGGTAGCCGTCGATGCGGAAGGCCGCGTTTACCTGGCAGGCTACATCACGTCCACGAGCGGGATGGGATATGACCACTTCCTTATTGCGACGGACAGTGCAGGATCGGTGCTCTGGGCCGATGACCCAGCTCTCAGTAGCGCTGATGAGTTCGCGTTCGATGTGGCGATCTCCGCCTCAGGCCAGCCTCTGCTCGCGGGCGACTGGTGGAACGTCGACGGTAGCAGTGGCATCGACATGAGCACACTGCGGTACACGGTTAACGGGACACACTTATGGGACCGCAGCTTCGAAGGCGTCGGATCGGATGATCACCTGCGATCCCTGCTGGCCACTGCTGACGATGGCGCAGTGCTGTGCGGACACGCCATGGGGGACAGTGACCAGGACATGACCGTCGTGAAGTTCGATGCGGTGGGTTCACAGGAGTGGGCGGTCCAATACCCGGGCAGCGGGAACGCGGATGATGAGGCCGTCGAAGCCGTCGAATTGAGTGACGGGCGCATCGCCGTCGTGGGCCGGAGCCGGGAGCTGGTGGATGGCTCCTTGCGCCATGCCATCATCGTGCTGGTCATCGATGCCGGCGTTGTGGTGTGGAACGCGCAGTACACGGGTGAAAATGAACTCGGTGCATGGCCCACCGGGATCGCCACGGATGGGCTGGACAACATCCATGTCTCCGGTTACGCGGTGGGGGCCGGCGGCGACTACACGGACGGTGTGGTGCTGAGCTACGACGCCGACGGAACCCTCGCCTGGTCGATCGGTTATGACGGCCCGGCCGGCTTCGATGACCGCTTCAACGACATCGCGCTGAACAGCATGGGGGACGTGCTGGTGTGCGGATCCACTGGCACCTCCGCCACGGCAACCCGATACGTTACCGTTCAATACGGCAATGCGGTGGGGGTCGATGAGGCCGGCCGGAGGCCCGAAGCACTCGACGTGAGGCAAGGTGACCGTGCGAATTGCTTCGTGATCAACGGGCTTTCACCCGGCGAAGGCCTGCGCGCCTTGGACGCGCTCGGGAACGAGCTGCCGCTAACAGGTCATCGATCCGGAATGCGCTACGATGCTCAGCTTCCCGTGTCCGCAGGATGCTATCTCCTGCAGGCAACGGAAACCTGGCGCATCGCCCGGGTGGTGGTCCGCTGAGCCGTCACAACTCCCCCGCCTCCGCGATCAGCTCCGCCACGTCCTTCACAACCACCTCCCCTTCCTTGTTGAAGTGCTTCACGCCGTCCGTGAGCATGGTGTTACAGAACGGACAGCCCGCTGCTATCACGTTCGGTGAGGCGGCCAGCGCTTCTTCGCTGCGTTCGATGTTCACTTCCTTCTTCCCGGGCTCGGCTTCCTTGAACATCTGCGCGCCACCCGCACCACAGCACAGACCGTTCTGCTTGCTACGCTTCAGCTCCACCAGCGCGGCGTCGAGCTTCAGCAGCACTTCACGCGGGGCTTCGTACTCGCCGTTGCCACGGCCCAGGTAGCACGGATCGTGGA
>JADLAI010000002.1 GCA_020848295.1 Flavobacteriales bacterium | reverse complement strand
GGCTTCGACACACCGCTCGTGGCCGACATCCACTTCACGCCGAACGCTGCGGAGATCGCCGCACGCCTGGTGGAGAAGGTGCGGGTGAATCCGGGCAATTATGCCGATAAGAAGAAGTTCGATGTGCGCGAGTACACCGACGCCCAATACGATGCGGAGTTGGAGCGCATCCGTGAGCGGTTCACGCCCCTGGTGCGCATTTGCAAGGAGCATGGCACGGCCATGCGCATCGGCACCAACCACGGCAGCCTGAGCGACCGCATCCTGAACCGATACGGCGACACGCCGCTCGGCATGGTCGAGAGCGCGTTCGAGTTCCTGCGGATCTGCCGGGATGAGCAGTACCACGACATCGTGCTGAGCATGAAGGCCAGCAACGTGCAGGTGATGGTACAGGCCTATCGCCTGCTCGTACACCGGATGATGGAGCTGGGCTGGGACTACCCATTGCACTTGGGCGTGACCGAGGCCGGCGACGGGGAGGATGGTCGCGTGAAGAGTGCGGCGGGCATCGGAGCGTTGCTCGAGGATGGCCTCGGCGATACGGTGCGGGTGAGCCTCACCGAGGATCCGGAATTCGAGATCCCGGTGGCTCGTGCCCTGGTGGCCCGCTATGGTACACGCGCGGCACACGGTCCGATCCCGGAAGTGCAACACTCCCCGATCGATCCGTTCAGCCATAGCCGCCGTCATACGCAAGAGGTACTGAACATCGGTGCGCGGCACGTACCGGTAGTGATGGCCGACCTCAGTGCGCGAACGAACATCACCTCGGCCAGCCTCTTCGCCTGGGGCTATCGCTACAGCGTACCACTGGACAAGTGGAACATCAGTGATCAGGCCTGTGATTACGCCTTCATCGGCAAGCACCACATCGAATTCGCCATTCCCGGCACCTTGGGGATCGTGCAAGAGCACGCCTCATGGCTACAGGACCGCGTGAAGGACCGCCACTATCCCCTGCACCAAGCGGGCTCGTACATGGCCGGTGCGGAGCGCCACCCGCAACTCAACTTCGTGCATGGCACCCTGCCCACGATGGATGATGCCTTGTTCCGAACATTGCAAGCGGACCCAACGGCCGTATTGCTCATCGACACGCACAACACGCACGGCATGGCCGAACAGCGGCGTTTGTTCCTGCGGTTGATCGAAGCGGGGTGTACCACTCCCGTGATCATCGGTCGGGCGTACGGTGCGGTCACCAATGACGAGTTGGTCCTACACAGCAGCACGGACATCGGCCCGCTGTTCATCGATGGGCTTGGAGATGGTATTTTCCTGGCCGATAGCGATGGCGGCCGTGAAGACCTGCTCTGCCGCACGGCCTTCGGGATCCTGCAAGCCACGCGAACGCGCACCAGCAAGACCGAATACATCAGCTGCCCCAGCTGCGGCCGCACGCTCTTCGACCTGCAAGAGACCACTGCCCGGATACGGGCACGGACGAGTCATCTGAAGGGGATCAAGATCGGCATCATGGGCTGCATCGTGAACGGCCCTGGTGAGATGGCCGATGCGGATTACGGCTACGTGGGCACGGGACCCGGTGTGATCACGCTATACAAGGAGAAGGAAGTGGTGAAGCGCAATGTTCCGAGCGCAAACGCCGTGGACGAATTGATCGACCTGATCCGCAACCATGGGGATTGGGTGGAACCGGTGGAGGCCTGATCCCTGCTGGATGTCGGCGGCCCACGCCACACGTGGTACGCCTTCTCTCTTTCGTGCAGCACCAAAGGGCGCCCTCAAGGTTGGGCCTGGCTCGTATGTTGGGCGAGCGCATGGTCCGCCTTGCCGTTGCTGTGGTTGATCACGACCACCGCGAGGATGAGGATCATCACGGCGGCTTGCAGGAGGGTGCGGTACTTGGTTTCCATGGTATGGGTGTCTGGTGTTGACCCGTCTACGCCCAGCCGGTACAGAAGTGACAAGAACTCGACACAGGATGGCCACACTTCGACGAACGGGATCGGCCATGCGATGGATCCATCGGGATGGTCCATGCGGCGATAGGGGTCCGGCCTGCTCCACGGGCAGCATTCGGTCCAATACCCGTGCGTATGCATTGGGAAAAGTCCGGTCCACACGACAATTCACCCGCAGAGGATCCTGACAGGAATGGCCGGCCCATTCGATCAACCGGTGGGCATGGCCGCTGACACCCCCATGCTTCGCAAGCCCGATCGGACCTCGATCACACGGTTGGTATCACTTCCCAAGATAATCCGTGATCGCTTTCACATATTGCTCGAATGCCTTGATCCCCATTGGTGTGATGCGGCATAGCGTGTTGGGATAGTTGTCCTTGAAGGTCTTTTCCACCGCGACGTATCCTGCCTCTTTCAGCTTCGAGATCTGGGTGCTCAGGTTGCCACGCGTAGCCCCCGTCTTGTCCAGGAGAAAGTTGAAATCACCCGTCTCCACGGAAACCAATAGGCTGATCACGGCCAGCCGGAGTTGGTTGTGCAGGACCGGGTCAAGCGGTGCGAACGCCATCTTCCTGCCTTTTCAGAAGGATCCCCGGAATGATGTAGCCCGTCACCAACGCAAGACCGAACAGTAGCGCTCCCTGTTCGGGCCAAACGAAGAGCGAGACCATGCCGAACAACCAGAAGAGAACACCGCCGACCACCAGTGGGCGGAACCGAAGGATACCGCCCGTGATGAAGGTGGGCATGCCGGTAAGCAGACATACCCAAGGTCCGGGCTGAGACCCGACCGCCACATTGGACACGATGATCAGGAGCAGGGTAATGATGAACGCCATCCACACCCACATGAAGACCCGATCGGCGAATGTGGCCACCCCGGACTTTTGACCTTCACGTGAGCCATGCATCCAGGCAACGATCCCTCCCAAAGTGCCCATGATCGGCCAGCCCAACCATCCATTGGGCATGCCGGCCTGGCCCATGAAATACTCCATGAGCGTGGCGACAAGAAGCAGGCCTCCCCAGAGCATGAAATAGAAGCTTATGCGCTGAAAGCTGTGTTTTGCCTGGGCGATCATGCTTTCGATCAGCTTCAGGCCTTGTTCGGGGTTGAGGTTGGTATCCATAGTATTTGGTCTTGGAATGCTCAAATATAAACTTATTTACAATACAAACTAAATATATCACGAAAATTTCCCTGCATAGCCTCCTTGCGCTACATGGTCGGTACAGCATGGCCTGACGCTCAAGAGCCCACCCGCCTCGTCGGCGAGGCCGTGATTGATCGGGCCACCATCCGTGCTGGCGGTTCAGAAATTCACCACATGACCGCGGGCCACCTTCTCGGCCGCGAAAAGTTCGGCGCGAACGGGCGCTTTGAAGGCCTCGAAGGCGGGCATGCGTTCGGGGTCGAGCGGTTCGGTGTTCGGGAGTTCCTCTTTCCGGTGGTCGACCTGCACCCCGTTCTTCCAGAACCGGAAACACACGTGTGGCCCGGTGGCCAGGCCGGTGCTGCCCACCTCGCCGATCACCTGGCCCTGTTGCACGGCTTCGCCCTGTTTCACCAGGATCCTGCGCATGTGCAGGTACTGGGTGCTGTAGGTGCCGTTGTGGCGGATCTTCACGAAGTTGCCGTTGCCACCCGTACGGCCCGCCCTTTCCACGATCCCATCACCCACGGCCAGGATCGGGGTGCCGTAGGGTGCGGCGTAATCGGTGCCCAGGTGGGCCTTCATCACCTTCTGCACCGGGTGCAGGCGTTTGCTGCTGAAACCCGAAGAGATACGGCTGAACTTCAGCGGGGCCTGGAGAAAGGCCTTTCGCATGCTCTTCCCCGCCTGATCGAAATACATCTCCTTCCCGTCGTTCTGCGGGAAACGGTAGGCTTCCTTTACGGTGCCGCCACTGATGTAGCGGGCCCCTACGATCTCGGGCGCCCCGTACGGCTCACCGTCCACGGTCTTCTCCAGGTACACCACGGAGAAGATGTCATCCTTCTGGATCCGGTAGAAGTCCACCGTCCAAGCGAAGACATCGGCAAGCTGCATGGCGAGCTGTGGGTCGGCACCGGCCTGGGCCAGGTCGTTGTACAAGGCGCCGGACACGGAACAGGCCACACTGCGTTGCTCCACCTTCACCGGGCGTTCGCCCATGGACACTCCCACACTATCATGCAGGTGGAAGACCACATAATGCACGGGATCGGCCTCGTACACGAAGTACTCCGGGCTCAGTGTGTTCTCCTCGTCGAAGATGAAGGAGTAGGGATGGCCAAGGCGCATGCGCTGCACATCGAAATGTGGTAGCGCCAGTTCCACCAGACCGTGGATGAGGTTCTGGTCCACACCGCGTGCATTGAGCAGGCCACCGAAGGTGTCGCCCCGCTTCACCGTGCCGTGCTCCAGCACATACCCCGCCATGGGGATCCCGTAGGCATCCGGTGGCAGGGGTACGGTATCCTCCACCACCACCGGCGCCGGGTCCGGGGTGTACTCCACACGAGGTCCAAGGTCGACCGAAAGGAGCACCGCTGCCACACCGCCCGTTGCCAGGGCCACCATCAGGCCTTTCTTCCACCACACCATCGGGAGTGCAAGGAACACGATCGCACCCTGCACCTGGCCACCGTTGGCCACATCCTTTCCACGTCCGGTTGTTGACCTACGCCCCTACTCCTTCGCGATGGGGTGGCTGAGGCCCTCGTAGGCGCTCAATTCCATCTTGATGGAACCCACCAGCACCTTGGCCTGGGCCAGCACGGGAATGCGGTTGCCGTCGTCGGTGATCCACACGTTGAGGTCATCGTTGTCCTTGAAGATACGCCCCTCCTGCACCACCGGCTGGAATTTCATGCAGCGGTATTTGCCGGTGCGCAGCTTGATGGTCTCCTTGCCCACGTATTTCATCCGGAGCGGCCAGATCTCATCATCCAGGAAGGTCTCGATGGTGAAGACATCCCCCTTCTTCGCATGGGCGAGGTCCAGTGTACGGGCATAGTAGAACGCGCTCAGCATGTCCTGCACGCTTGGAGGCACCTTATGGGTCTGCTTCTTCTGCGTGGTCACCTCGCCCTTGATCTGGTTGTACACGTAATCTTGGCTGAATTTGTAGCCTCCCTCACTCACCCGACGGATGAAGGCATAGGGGAAGACACCCTTGGCATCAAAATGGGTCTCGTAATGGTCATCGACCTTGTAGAAGGTGTTGAAGGCGCCCAGGCTTCGGCCTGTGCCTGTGGCCACCCACACCTTACGCCCGACCACATCGCGGGTGCCCTCCTTTAATTCCACCACGGCCTCGCCCGCATTCACCCAACCGTAGTGAACGATGTAGGTGAGCTTCTCGCCCGGCTTGAACGCGTTCTGGTC
>JADLAI010000001.1 GCA_020848295.1 Flavobacteriales bacterium | reverse complement strand
TCGCCTTCGAGGGCGATAGCAAGGTGTACTGGTTCGAAGGTGGCTTCAGCGACTACGAGGAGAACTACAAGAAGCGCGTGGGCGACATCGTTCCACAGCGCTTGAAGTACAAGAAGCTGGTGCGGGGGTGATCCGTTGCAAACTGCTGAATTGCTCAAGCCCGGTGTTCTGCCGGGCTTTTGCGTTGAAGATCCGTGTACCGTTTTGAACGGATCTGATCTCCGATAGCGTAACTTGCTAAGGCCATGGCAACCATTCTTCCTCCAGCAGTAAAAGCCGCACTCTGGTCGTTCGATACGGACCGGATCGACTTGGAAAAGCACAGCGACCGGATCATCACCAACGTGCTCAACTTGGGTACTCATGCAGCGTTGGTCTGGTTGTTCAGCACCTATCCGCGCGAGCGCATTGCTGAAGTGGTAGCGCATCCACGTCCGGGCGAGTGGCACAAACGTTCCTTGAACTATTGGGCGTTGGTGTTCGATGTGGAACCACAGATCACAAGCCGGTTCTGATCCATGTTCTGGTCCATCCTTGACGAACAACGCCAGCGTTTCCTGCCCGCATTGGCCATCGGTCGCAGCGAAGGGTTCTACCTCGCCGGAGGCACTGCCTTGGCGCTTCAGATCGGACATCGCGATAGTGTGGATTTCGATCTCTTCAAGAATGAGGCGTTCGATACAACACGGCTATTCGAGCGGCTGAGAGAAGCATTTTCGGGTTTGAATGTTCTGAAGGTGCAGGATGAACCGAACACGTTGAGTTTGGTGGTCTCGGAAAGCATCAAGCTCAGCTTCCTGCGTTATCCGTATCCGTTGTTGAGGCCACTGATCCCTTCGGACCATTTAGACCTTGCGGATATCGCCGACATCGGTTGCATGAAGCTCTCGGCCATCACCGGGCGTGGTACGATGAAGGATTACGTTGATCTGTACTTCATCCTGCAGCGAATGTCCCTGCAAGAATTACTTGCCCTATGTGCAGTGAAACTGCCTCAATTGGACCGGGCGTTCATCATGAAAGCACTTGTGTTCTTTGATGACCTGGATGATGAACCTGTCCTCTACATGCAGGGCCAAGCGGTCCTGTTCGACGAGGTCAAGAAGTTCCTCCGGATCCAAGCGCGAATGGGCTATTGAGCAGGCGGTTTCAGCGACTACGAGGAGAACTACAAGAAGCGCGTGGGCGACATCGTTCCACAACGCACGAAGTACAAGAAGCTGGTGCGGGGCTGATCCTTCGCACTTGATCATAGTGAAGGAGTCCGGTGATGAGCCGGGCTTCTTCCGTTTTCTGCAATGGTCATCCAGCATGATTTCGCGTTCACCGATAAAGCGATAAGGTGGAGCCTGAGTCCGAAGCGTTTGCGGCGGTTACGGTAGGGCTCGCCCATGATGCGGAAGAGGACCTTGCCCTTGCGGATGATATTCTCCGCCAGGACGCGCTCGGAGCTGATCAGGTGATCCACGTCCTTGTCGACCTGGCCCAGCGGTGTCATTGCATCCATTGATGGTCCTGAATGCAGGAGTCCCCGCTCGCATCATGACGAACGGGGACTCCGCGGCCGGAAGTGCTGCCTATGGTGCGATCACCAAGCGTTCACTGTACTTCGCACTACCAACCGTGATCCGTACCAGGTACAGGCCACTGCCCAATTCACCCCCCAGGTCAATATGGCTCTTTACCCAACCATCCTGGGCCGCGATCGAACGGGTCAACCGGTTCTTTCCAGCAAGGTCGAAGATCTCCAAGCTCACCTGGTCCACCTCCGTCGGCACCCTATCCATGCTCAGGAAGAGCTGATCGCCATGGTTCGGGTTCGGATACAAGGTGATCCCGCCTGAACCCTGCATACTGATATGGCTTCCCGCTTCAGCCAACTCAAGACAACCATTGATGGTGACCAGGCACACCTTACCCCACGCTTCGGTATCGGCGCATGCACTGGCCTCATTCGTTTGGGCCGGGCCGAAGCACCAGGTCGCGCCCCCGTCGAGGCTCACACGCACATCCACCTCGTACGTCTTGCTGCATTCAAGTGGGACTCCATTGCTCCAGTTCAGTACCATGCGGGCGCTGGTTTGGGGCGGACGAACGATGCAGATGTTCTCGCCCGGGATCCGGAAACGGAATTGGTAACGCACCAGGTTGCTCGGCACCACCGGAACAGGCCGCGGAGGGTCGGCATAGATGCGATTGGCCGGGCGGCTCGGGCCACCGAAATCGCGGCTCACACCACAACTGAAGTCAGCGGTGTTCGCCGGATCATCCTGTAGTTTCACACGTGGGCACGCTGCCAGTGCGGGATCGATCTTGAACAGACATGCCGGACCAAAGGCAAGGTTGTTCCCCGCCACGCGGCCCCGCACACGTACATTCAGGAGCCTGTTCGCAGGCAGGTGGGGGGTGGCCATGCTATTCACCCACCCATTCACCTTGAAGTGGCAGGCCCGCGTAGCTCCGGAACCGTATCCATCACTGGTGGCGTGGTTGCGGAAACGTCGGAAACTGTACGTGCCATTGGGGTCGAAGAACCAGAACTCGTAGCCACTGGTGGTATTGGCCACCCCATATTGCGCGCTAACGGCCGGATTTGAATGGCACACGAGGAATTTGTTGTTCACCCAATCCAATTTATCGCAGCTGCTGAAGATGGGCTTGTCGTCCCCAAGGGGCACGCAGAACGCGCCATTCTCATAGGTGTTGGCGATCGCGCTCACGCTCCCTCCGGTGAAATTCCCGAGGTTGTCAATGATCCGACGACCGTTCACACCACTCTCCCGAAGCTGGTAACCGCCGGTGATGCCCCCGCTCACGAAGCCATCGCCACCGCTGTCCATCACCCGAAGGCGATAACAGCCGACCGGCAGACAACAGGTTTCTGTGATCGGGCCGGTGATGTTATCACTGGGTATGTTGAACTGGCAGACCACTTCTTCCGTGCTCTGGAGCACGATCTCCCACGAGGCTTGGCTGCTCTGGGCATCGGCGCGCAGTTCCATGGTCACGCTCTCCGTGCAGGGCCCTGTGATGGTCATGCCGTTGAACATCGCCACGGAACTCCCCGTATTCGGCCGGACCATGAAACGCACCGGATCCACACCATTGGAGCGAAGGATGAACGTTTCTCCCATGTACGGCACCATCTGGTCGGAATAATGGCCGTTCGCCACCTTCAGAACGTCCGTTCCATCGGCATCATCCGCATGGATGCTGAAGTATTGGGTGTTGTTCGTCCATGTGTTCCAGTCGTGGTGATACGTACGGAATGAATGTAGCCCTGCCACCAGGCCCGTCACCTCCACCGTGACCTCGGCGCCATCTCCACCCTCATGGATGAAGTCGCGAAGGACATCCTCATGGCCTATGGGGACAAGCGGGCCAACACCCCGATCACGGAGCTTGGTCACCTGGTCGCCAGACCCCCATGTCGTTGCGGTGATGATCCCGTTCGTCCCGGTCAGTATGAGGTCCTGGTTCATATTTCCGGTCCAGGATGGGTTGGTCAAGGATATGAACCCCGGCTGCAAGGCAGTCGCATCATTGAATGTGGTACAGTCGAAACTGGTGGTCAGGCTCGGCGGTAAGCCGCGTTGCCCATCCGCTTCGTGCTGGGCAAGGATCGGTTGAAAGGCGTACGTGCCCATGGTCGCCAAGAGTATTTTAGTCGTTGTTCTCATGGTTGGGGGTTTGGAGTTGTTTTGTCGGAAAGGATCGACGATGCAAACAGACCACGATCATGAACGGGTCACAATCGTTGATGCCAATGAGATTGAGAACGGTGATCCTTGGATCCAATAGGGTGTTCCCCGTATCTTCCGCCGGAGCGATACCCGTGGTCACCTTGTAGCGGAGACGATATGCCACATAGCATGAATACAGCATGTGTTGGTTGACCCGATCGGTGATGGTCGGTGTGTGGTTGGGACTTGGCCATGCCCACGCCCAACAAGACACCGTGGATCTCCACCTCGAGGCCATCACCGTGGAGGACGGCCTGCCACAAGGGCTGGTCCTGGCCATGGCCCAGGACAGCACGGGCTACCTCTGGTTCGGCACCAAGGATGGCCTCGCACGCTATGACGGATACGCCTTCACCGTGTTCCGGCACAACGAGCAGGACACCAACAGCATCGGAGGCGACCACATCACCAGTTTGCTGGTGGATCGCAAAGGATACCTGTGGGTGGGTTTCGCGCCCTTCGGCCTGGACCGTTACGACCCACGCACCGGCCGTTTCACCCATGTGCGCATCGAAGGACTGGAGGCGGGGGTCTCGTCCCGGCTGCTTTCCCGGATACGTTGTGATGGCCAAGATCGGATCTGGCTGAACACCCATACCAATACCGATGGAGGTTGGCGTACGCTCGTTGTTCAGCCGGACACGTCGGCGATGCTGGTGGCGAAGGACGCGCGCACGTTGCGCCCTTCGGTGGTCCCCCTGCTTGACGCCTTGATCCATATTGGCCCGGATGGTGATCCGTGGATCGCGAATCCGGACACGATCCGTAGTGTGCACCTGCTTGCGAATGGTTCGCAACAGGTCATCGACCATGAGCATGCCATCCCGTGGCGTGCTCCGGACGGGGTGCGCGAGGCGCCGCAAATGGTCGTTGATCCCTTCACCCGGCAGATGCTCGTTGCCGAACCCGGCTTCATCACCCGTCGCACCTACGACAGGGCCGTACCACGCGATACGATTCACCTTTCTCGGTCGGATCTTCAGCAGTTCGACCTGTTGGACAGCCGTGGTCGGATCTGGGGCGGACCGAAGGATCGGTTGGATCTGCGCCTGGATCCATCGAACGGTAAGATCGAGGTCGTCTCGTTGCATGGTGCGTTCCCAGAAGGCATCAAACGGACCAATATGATCCGCACCACGTTCGAGGATCGGGCGGGCAACGTGTGGTTCACTACGGCTGGTTACGGGGCCTTTCGCACGAACCTTCGCCGCGAACGCTTCAAAGCTGTGGATCCAGGTATTCCACAGGGGATCTATCCGGCCAACGCCGATGGCTCCATCCTGCTCGGATACATCGGCCGCAGTACGCGGGTCCGTTATGGCCAGCCCGGATCGTACGCTAACGTGACCTTGCCCCTCCACGGGAACCCGCCGCACGTGGAACGTGGTGCGGTGGATGCACAAGGCCGGATCTGGTTCGGCGAAGCGGTGCATGGCACACGCAGGATCCGGGTGGCCGTGCAGGACGAGAAGGGCATCTCCTACATTCAAGCGATGGCCAACGATCGTGTCCACGACATCTTTCCTGGAACCGGTAACACCATTTGGATCGTTTCCCTCGGGAAGGACGACGTGGTCGCGAACCTGACCCACCTTGATGCGCACACCGGCGCCATCATCCGGCGCTACACCCCACCGGTCCCGTTCGGCAACGGCGACTACCTCTCCATCTCTTCCATGACCCACCACGGCGATGGCACGGTTTGGATGGGTACCGTGGCCGGCCTGCATCACCTGGACCCACGAACGGGCGAGTGGACCGTATTCCGCCACAGCGAAACGGATCCAACCTCGTTGCCGCTCGATATGGTCTTCAGTACCTGCCTGGACCCTGCCGATCCACAGCATGTGCTCTGGGTGGGCACCAACGGTGGTGGGCTCGCACGTTTCGATGTACGAACGCAGCAGTTCGAGACATACACCACGAAGGACGGCCTCCCGAACGATGTGATCTATGGCATCCTGGGCGATACGCGCAACAACCTTTGGATCGGCACCAATCAGGGACTTGTCCACTTCGATCCGCGCACGGAGAAGATGATCACTTACACCAAGGAGGATGGCCTGCCGAGCAACGAATTCAACCGGTACAGCTACGCGAAGACCGACAAGGGTGAACTCTGGTTCGAGGGCATGGGCGGTGCCTTTCACTTCAACCCCGAGGAGTTCTACGAGGCCATCCCGGCATCGCCCACGGTGATCACCGGCTTGCGGCTCGCGGGCAAGGCCGTAGTCGTGGCTGGTCTTGGTGGCGCAATTGGGGAAGGCTACGAACTGCCCATGCCCATCGAGTACGTGCGGAGTATCACCCTACCGTACAACGAGCGCATGATCACCTTCTCCTTCGCATGCATGGACCACACCTCGCCAGTGAAGAATACCTTCCGCTACATGCTCGTGAACTTCAATAAGGACTGGGTGGAAAGCGGGACCTTGCACGAGGCCACCTTCACCAACCTCGACCCCGGAACATACAACTTTCGCGTGCAAGGCCGCAACAGTGCGGGTGTGTGGGATGAGCGCGGTGCAGCGATCCAATTGATCGTCACACCGCCTTGGTGGGGTACCTGGTGGTTCCGGATCGGTGTCTTGCTCGCCTTAGCTGGCGCATTGTATGCCTTTTATCGGTACCGCTTGGCACAGGCGGTGAAGGTGGTGCGTGTGCGCGAACGCATCGCACGGGACCTGCACGACGAGATCGGTTCCACCCTCAGCAGCGTATCGCTGTTCAGCACCGTAGCACAGAAGAAAGCTGGGGACAAGGCACCGGAAGCGAGCATGCTTTTGGGTCGCATCACCGAAAGCACCACCCAGGTGCTCGAAGCCATGAACGACATCGTATGGGCCGTGAATGCCGATAACGACGACATGGCCAGTGTGGTCAAGCGTATGCAAGCCTTCGCGGTGAGTGTGACGGAGGCACGTGGTTGCAAGCTGCACATGCACGCGGATGAGGACCTGAAGAACCGTCGTTTGGAGATGACCCAACGCAAGGATCTCTACCTCATTTTCAAGGAAGCGGTGAACAATGCCATGAAGTACTCCGGCTGCCTCAACCTGCGGGTGGACCTGATCCGCGAGGGGGGGGGCATCCTCATGCGGATTCAGGATGATGGGAGGGGCTTCGACCCGCTTGCGGGCAATGGCAGTGTAGGCGGTGGCAACGGGGTCGGCAACATGCGCGTACGCGCGGCCACGATCCCCGGTACACTCACGATCAACAGCGAGGTAGGACAAGGGACCACGGTGGAATTGCGCTTTGTGCCAGGCGAGGGTCGAAAATCATTGGATCCAATGACCACGGACCCTGAACGCCCCAAGTAGTTTCGTGCCATGGACCTGCGTGTGGCCATTTTCGACGACAATGCCAAGCGGCGTGAAGGCCTACAATTGCTCATCGACTCCACAGAGGAAATGACCTTTGTTGGCAGTTGGCCCGATTGCCGGGACGTGTTGCGACACATCGCCGAGTGCATGCCCGATGTGGTGCTCATGGACATCGATATGCCACATGTGGATGGTATCACTGGTGTGGTCTTGATCCGCAAGCAGTTCAAGGACGTGAAGATCCTGATGCAGACGGTGTTCGAGGACAACGAGAAGATCTTCGACGCCATCCTCGCTGGTGCAAATGGCTACCTGCTGAAACAGACCACGCCCACCAAGTTGATCGATGGGATCATCGAAGTGGCCCAAGGCGGAGCACCGATGACTCCTGTGGTGGCTGCAAAGGTCCTCAAGCTTTTCGCGCAACGGGGCGGTATCACCTCCAGGGCTGTCGACTTCCACCTCACCGAACGGGAAGTGGAGATCCTTGGCCATCTGGTGGACGGGTATAGTTACAAGATGATCGCGGCGAAGTGCGGGGTCAGCTATGCCACGGTGAATTCCCATGTGAGCCATATCTACGAGAAGCTGCACGTGAAGAATGCGGCCAGCGCCGTGAGCATCGCATTGCGGGAGGGGCTGGTCTGAGGTGCCCTTGAATTCGTTCGTCGCTGGATCAGATCCTTCCGCCCGCACCCGGCCAGTTCATTTCGGCGTACGTACCGTTGTTCCGAGTTAGCTCCGCTGCCGCTGTGGCATGGCCTGGGTCAATGTATGCACGAACAAGGTCGAGATCCGACGAATGGATCGGTTCCTTCTCCAGCTGGATGACCAACAGCACCATCGCGAGGGATCAGGCCTTGATCCGTATCGCATGTCCACCCCAAGTGGAGGGGTGATGGTGGCCGTTCAACACGAAGGTGATACCTGCATCACGATCACTTGGCACCGGTGTCAGCGATGCCGATGGGTGAGGGTTGGAAGAACCGACCCTCCTCTGTGGAATACAACACGGCCTCCCCATCATTCAGGAAGTAGATGTCGCCATGGACGTTGAACGCCGCTTCGAGCGGCATTGTCCAACTCGCGGGGAATCCCTCCCACGAGGTGAAACGATCACGTTCGGTATAGGCCTCCTCAGCAAAGTTGTAAACGAGGTATTCATCATCCTTGAAGAAGATGACCTCTTCCTCGCTCCAACGCACCGCAGCATCCAGCGAACCGCCCCATTCCTCAGGAAGCCCGGTCCACTCGAGGCGTTCTGTTGAAACGCCTCCTGTGAGCACATCAAAGGTCCTGTAATAGCTACCGCTGAAGATCAGCATGGTCGAGTCAGACCAACTGATCGCGGCATCGATCGACTCGATCTTCCCGAGGTCGTACCAGGTGAGGCTCGCACGCTCCGAAGTCGTTAGATCATAGGCGGCCATCGCGGAGCCGGAGAAGAAGAGAACGGAGTTCGTCACCGGCGCATAGGCGCAGGCATCGATGTACTGCGCATCCTTGGCGTCAATGAGGAAGATCTGCGCAACGGAACCATGGGCCAGTAACGTGCTGATCATGAGAGGCAGACCGGATCTCGCAATGATGTTCATGGGATATGAATGGTTCGTTCTCATCGTTCGCGCTTGGCTACAGTTTGTTCTTCGCTCCTGCATCCTTCAACGGTCTGGTGATCGCCTTTTTGCCGGGCGCGGCCTTTAATACGGTTTCGCCTTTGGCGTTCAATGCATTCACGTCCGCGCCAGCTTGGATCAGCACCTCCACCACGGCACCTGCGTTATCGGCGTTCTTCCGGCTGTCCATCACCGCAATGTGGAGCGGCGGATCACCGCTGCCGGAGTTCTTGTTCACGTCTGCGCCAGCCTTGATCAACAAGGCCGCCATCGTCGCGTCCGTATGGTCCTTGATCGAGAGGTGAAGGAGGCCGTAGCCGGTTCCTTCATCCCACCACGTTGCCGCGCTCGCTCCGGCGTTCACCAGCACCTGTGCCGTGGCCACATGGTTCTTTCGCACACAAGTGACGAGGTATTCGGTCGGGGATACATCTACGCCTTTCTCTTTCACCAGCGCTACCACTTTGTCGGCATTGGCCTCGATGGCGGGTTCCAGCGCCGTGCGTGGATTGCCGCCGGCGTCGATCAGCAGTCCCGTGAGTGTTGCATTGTTGTGCACGGCGGAGGCTGACATGTACATGTCCTTTCCGCCATCGGCCCCGTTTTTGAGGAGCGATGCGACCACTTCCGTTCGACCCTTGTTCACGGCTGGTGGCATGCCGTCATTCGCATTGGCGCCAGCGGCCAGTAGAAGGTCAACGATGGGAACATTCCCCAGTTCACTTGCCTTGGAGATGTATTGAGGCGGCCTTCCATCGGCTTGATGCTCCAGCATCATCTGCACGATCGTCGGATCTTCCAGTTCAATGGAGATCAGCATGGCTGAGTTGGGGTCCGCGCCGGCATCGAGCAGTTGCTTGGCCACCGCCGCATCCTTGAGCTGTGCGCTCTTGTTCAGGTATTCAGGCCGGTCCACCCGGGCGCCGGCACCGATCAGTTCGCGCACCACATTGGCATCCTTTTTCTCGATGGCGACCGGCATTCCGGGGTCTGGGGGGGCGCCGGCCAGCAAGAGGGCGTTGAGGATGTCCAGGTTGGATCGCTGGCAGGTCGTTACCATGTATTCCGCTCGAAAGACGTCCGCGGGCTTGGGTGCCGCGATGCACATGTTCACCATCGTCGTGTTGCCTTTCTCAATGGCAATGGGCATGGCCAGGTTGGCATCCCCATTCGCGTCGAGCAGCACTTGTAGCGCGTCGATGCGGTCGTTCGTTGCAGCTGGCGCTATGCCGCGGTCCGGATCGGCGTTCGCGGCCAGGAGCGCCTCCACGATCGCGGTCAGGCCCTGGCCCGCAGCTTCGTCCATCTGGTCAGTGGGGTCCGCGCGGTGTTTCAGCAACAGGCTGACCATCTCCATGTGGTTGTTCCGTATCGCCGGAGCCATGCCTATGGTGGGGTCCGCGTTGTATTGCACGATCGCTTTGGTGGCCAGTGCCAGGTCGCGCTCCTCGGCTGCGAAGAGGAGGGCCTTGTTCGTGCTGGCTACGCTGGCATTCATGCCCAGCACGAGATCCACCATGGTCTTGTCCTTCTTTTCGATGACATAGCTCATGGCCTGGTCCTTATCAATGCCTCGCGCAAGCAGTTCGATGGCGGCATCCTGGTTGCGCAGCGAGACCGCTTTCTCGAAGAGATCGTTCGTTGCCCTGGCTGCCGAGTTATCCAGCACGGTGTTCAGCATTTTGATATTGTTGAACTCGATGGCCTTGTTGGCTGCGGCGTTGGCATCCGCACCGTTCTGGAGCATCAGCACGAGGAGTTCGGACTCATTCGTCTTCAGCACACGATCCAATCCCGCCGACGCCAGACCAGCGTTCGCATTGTTCTTCAGCAGCACTTTGGCGGTCTCGTAGTTCCCACGCTCCAGGGCGATGTCCAGGGCTGTTTTCCCCTCATTGTCCTTCACGTTCATGTCCGCATCATGCTGCACCAGCAGCGCGGTGATCTCCGCGTTGTTCTTCATGGCGGAATAGTGCAATGCTGTGCGTGACTTGTTCCCATCCCTCACATTGACATCGGCCTTTTGTTTCACCAGGGCTGCGACGGAGTCAAAATCATCGGCTTGAACGGCTTTGTGGATCGGCGCCTCTTTTGTGACCGGGTCCAGTGTGTTCGGAGCCGGTGCGCTGGCAGCAGGAGCCGGTTGTACAGGGGGGGGCGATGCTACTACCGCAACTTCGCCCGACTCCGCTGGAGGTTCAGGCGCCGGTGTGTACGGCCTTAGGGTGAGTACCACATCACCACCCTGTGTCCATCTCACATATGCCTTACCCCGATCGCCTGTGATCACGTCGACTCCGCCGCGGTATCCATCGGCACGCAACTTGAAGGTCTTGTACACCACATTGTGATCCTCCGTTGTTCGTAGATGAATGGTCTGCATGTCATCCACCAGGTTCAACCAGGTCTCCTTGATCGTACCATCGGGCGACTCCCAGCGGTAGTGGCCATCGGCGATGGTGCCCAGGTAGATGTTCGCGGGGGCTACGGTGCTCCGGTAGTGGAGTTCACCAGGCACCAGTTCCGGCCCCATGGTGAAGGTGTTATCATCCTTCCACCGCAGGTACGTTCCGCCCGAGTTCCTCCACTCACCCGGGGATCTCATGGTGAATATGTTTTTCGCCCCACCGCTCTCTCTGATGAGCAGTGACGGCGGGTTATTCGTTCGCCGGTCTTCTATTTCGATCCGGTCCCGTGCATCCTTGAAGGGGACGTAGGTGCCCGCCACGTTGGGCGGCTGGGCGATCGCCGCGAAGGACAGTAGCACCGCGATCAGGGAGATCAGGTTCCTAGGGCTCATGGTGGGAGAGTTGTGCATCTGCATGGTTGGTCTTACCCGTTTCGTTCGTATTCATTCGATCCATTTCACCCTGACCATCAGCGTGAATCTGACATTGTCCACTCCAGTAACGCTGATCGTCTTTACTTCAGAGTGCTTTCCGATCCCTTCCGATCGGGGTAGACCTTCCTGCTGGCCATCAGCGAAGGAGGAGATCTCGAGCAGATCATCATCGGCATCACCAGCGTCTTCCTCATACACATTGCCCCAGACCACGATCTTCAGATCGTCCAACTTGCCCTTGGTGGTCGTAACGGTGAACAGCTCGTTCAGATCTTGGTATTTATCATCCTTGTTCAGCAGGTAAAACTCATTGGATGGACGGTCCAAGGTCGTATATCGGGTTACTTCGTTGAGTTGGTCATCCACGATCGAAAGCTCCATGTTCCCGTATAGCTCCAGTTTGTCGTTTTTGCGGAGGTTATCTCCGTCCCCCTCGGAGCACTTCATCTTCATGAGCTCCACTTCCAGCTTGACCGGCTTTTCCAGGTCGGCGGCCTGCTGTGCCGTGGCGGCCTGATCCTTGTCCGCCTGCACGGAGAACGTGATGGAATCCAGATCGCTGTGCGTCAGTATTTCCGCCGAATTCCGGATGTGCTGCTTGATGGCCAGTCGCAGCATCTGGGCCTTCTTCTCGATCTGGGCATCGAAGGGGAAGAAGACAGGCGAGAGCAGGTCGGAGATCGGGCAGAACTGGGCGTCGCGTACCACAGGGTCGTCTTGCACATCCGCCTCCCACGCGGCATAGATGATCTTTCCGCCGCCACCGCTGGCGTTGATCTCGATCTCCAAGGTGCTGTTCGTTTCGGACGCGCTTTGGCTTGAGCTGGCATTGACGCCGACACTACCACCGGCACCGCCTGAGGTACCGGGGATCTTTTCGGGCCCTTGCCCCGGAATGTTGTTGATGATGGTGACTCCGCCCGAATTCGGCACTCCGCCGGGGGATGCATTCGCGCCGGCGGAGAAGCTGACCTTGACATCGGTCTCCGTCATCTTGCTCGTGCTGATCTCGTCTTCCTCCAACTCGCTCCACATGGTGTAGTACCCACCGAACTGTATGTTGTTGATGAAGTGCGTACCGAACTCGGCGATCAGTGCGTTATAGGGTCCTTTGATCCGATCAAGGCCACTGGGTAGAGCACCGTTCTGCACCAGGTCCTCGATCTTCGCGTCCGGCACTTTTCCGCTCGGTACTTCCAATGCCTTCACCATTTCACGGAACGTGAAGTCCAGCTTCTGCCGCTTCTTTTGCCCGCTCTTTTTATCCACCCAGTCCAAGTCCACCTTGCAGGAGTGGGAGAAGATGTCGTAGGTCTTGGAGATCATCACCTTCGTTTTGCCGATGGCGGTGGTGCGCCGTTTCTTGTGCGATACGTTCGCCGAGCCTGCGGCCACACCGGTTACTTGGAATTCCGCACCGACCTGTATGCCGAACTCCTCCGTGTATTCTTTGAAGGACTTCATGATCTTGATGGATTCCTTGCTTCGGCCACTGGCCAGCTGGCCGGACGTGTTCCTGTTGTAGCCATACGGAAAGAACCAATTCTGGCTGCCACTCCCGCGACTATTCCCATCGGAGATGATGACCAGCGGGGAGTTATTCGCCCGGCCATCCTCCACGGATAGGTCCCAAGGGTCGATCTTCGTGATGTCGACCGACCTGCCTACCGCTTCTGTGCCGGGCATGTTAGTAAAGCGCAGGCCTTCTTGTTTGTTGGTTTCGGTAACGTCCAAATGGTCATCGAACCAGGGATCCTCAGGACCCTGGGTGCTATCGGCCTGTTGGTTCTGTACTTGGGTGCCGGAATTCCAAGCCGTCTTGTTTCCGGCCGTCTCGATCAGCTTCCCATCGGCATCGAAGACCACATATTGGTAGATGTTGTACTGTATTCCCAGTGCATCCAGGTAGCGGGAGCTTCGGCCATGAAAGCCCGAGAAGGCCCCTTCCGGTGGCACCTCGAAACGGAATTCCTTCTCTCCGGTGCGGCCAGCCAGCCCCCCATAGAGCGGGCTTTTCCGTTTGTTCGTGATGAACCTCAAGGTGTGTATGAACTCGCCGGATGGGCCGCCCCACGTGCCTTCGATCCCGATGATGCACTCGCCAGCAGCCAACTCGAACACCTTGGGCGAACCCAGGGCCGATCCTTTCGGGCCACCTTCGGTGATGAACTTCTCCGGAGATTCTGTTACGATCTCGATCGCTTGGATCATGTTCAAGGCCCACACGCGGACCTCCTTGACCCGCGTGCCGCGCACCAGCTTGTCACTGAAGTCCTCGCCCCCCTTGCCGCCGGCGAGGTCGGTCTTCATCGGTGTGATGTTGCCACCAGCGGGTGCCGTGCTGGCATCAGGGATCCCCACGGAACACCAGCCCGAAGCATCAACGACCGCGGTACCGCCCGCAGCCTGCGTTGTGGTAGGCTCCGGCTGAAGGTTCCAGGCATCGGTTCCTGCCATGTTCACGCCCGACTTTTCACCGGCCAACCTCCGTGGATAGCCCGGCGCCATGGCCATGGTCGTAGCGTCCATCGCCAGGATCTCGCCCTGCCGGATGAAGTACAGGTAGCCGTCTTGGCCATTGAAGGCCGCCTCGATCGACCCCGTCCAGGAACTGGGCCATCCAGCCCATTGGTTCAGTTGTCCGGTGCGCGATGTCGTGCCGCTTCTTGGGTCGTAACTCACGTACTGGAGGCCCTTGATGAAGACGTACGCCCCGTCCGGCCACCGCAGCGCCGCATCGATGTCATTCTTCCAGTAACCGGGCCAACCGGTCCATGAAGCGACCTTGCCCTTCGCCTGGAGTGTGGCTTTGTCCATCGGAACATACATGTTCCCCTTGAAAAGCAGGAAGGTCTGTTCATCCGTTTCCAGCGCTGCGCTGACCGGTCTGGCATCGTGCGGGCTGGGGAATAGGTTCGCGGGCAGGACGGCAGTCGAGGAGCGTAGATGCTCCACGTTGACCATGGGTTCGAATAGGATCTGGCGGTTGCTGATCAACGCAGCATAGTCCGCACTGAACGAGAAGGCGGCATCGCAGCGGGACACGTACGGATTGCCGATCCGCCAATGGTCAACCCCTTGTCCAAGGGCAGAACTGCTGATCAAAAGACCGATCAGCCATCCGAGCATAAGTCGTTCAATGCGTAGCATGGATCCTGGTCTACCGGCGTGGGTTGGCCTTTTTGGAGGTGTTGTCGCTCTTCTTGGCCGGCGGTTGGCCCTTCGACTCCTTTTTTGGGAGCGTTCGTGGTGCAACAGGTGTTCTGTTCGGTGCTGTACTTGAACCGGTGCCTGATCCATTCGTGGAGGAACCCGTTGCCGTGCCGTTCCTCGGCGTGGGAGGGAGCGGGCGTGTGCCCGGTGGTGTAGGTAATGGGCGCGATCCAGGGGCGGCAAAACCTGGCGGTGGCGCCGGTAGGGCTGGTGCGGTGCCTTGTCCCCGTTTGTCTCCAGGATCCGAAGGGATCGCGGGCGGAGGCGTCCTTCCACCTGGCCCATTCATGTCATTCCTTGCACCCCCAGGTTGGCCGTTCCCTATGGCTTGTTGCGTGCCTTGTGGGCTGTTAGGGGGGACGGGAGGCGCGTCATTTCCGGCACTTCGTGGTTTGGGTACATCGTACTGGCCGCTCCTTGCTGGTCGTGGCGCTCCTTGTGCACCAATGGGGGGGACTGGAGGCGGGCCATAACCAGCACCCGGAGGTCTCGGTGCATTATGGTACTGGCCGTTCCCAGCGGCTTGTTGCGCGCCATTGGACCCATTCGGTGTGGCAGGTACCCGGCCATAGCTATCGGGCCTCGGAGTCACCGGCAAGGTCCCATACTGACCGCTCCCGGATACGTTTGACGTGCCATTGGACCCATTCGGTGTGGCAGGCACCTGGCCATTACTACCGGGCCCCGGAGTCACCGGCAACGTACCATACTGACTGTTCCCCGAGATGTTCAACGTTCCAGACCCACTCGTTGAGCTGGGTACCCGGTCATAGTTCCCAGCCTTCGGGGGCACGGGCAGCGTACCGGTCTGACTGTTCCCCGAGATGTTCAACGTTCCAGACCCACTCGTTGAGCTGGGTACCCGGTCATAATCGGCACCTCGCGGTCTTGGCGCTTCATCGTACCGGCCGCTACTCATGGATCGTTGTGTACCATTGGTCCCACTCGTTGAGCTGGGTACCCGGTCATAGTTACCGGGCCTCGGAGTCACCGGCAACGTGCCGGTCTGACTGTTCCCCGAGATGTTCAACGTTCCAGACCCACTCGTTGAGCTGGGTACCCGGTCATAACCGGCACCTCGCGGTCTTGGCGCTTCGTCGTACTGACCGCTACCCATGGATCGTTGTGTACCATTGAACCCACTCGTTGAGCTGGGCACCCGGTCATAGTTGCCCCCCAGTGGTTGCGTTGAACGGACCGGCTGATATCCGCTAATTGGGGCAGTAGCCGTGGCGCGTTGTTGCTGCAGGCCGGTTCCGGAGCTTTCCGTTGGTGGTGGGGAAGGTGGAGGCGTGGTTGGGGGTTGCGCCCACACATCCGAGCTCTGGCTTGAGAGCCAAACTAAAAGGGTGGCGGTGCGCAGTACTGCCCTGTTCTTCAGGGTTGCAGGCCAACGATCGTTTGGGTTCTTCATTTTGATGTGTTTGTGGGCAATGCGGTCGTGCTCAATGGCGGGGCGCCCAGCGTGCGGCTGGTGGTTTCACCGTGTCGTTGCTTGTAGCGTTCCTTGCCCCTGTTCATTGATCCTCGATCGAGATGGCTGATTTCCTTAGGACAAATCAACTGGGGGGTGGAAGTAGCTGCAATCAGTCAATCCAATGATTCTTCGGGTCGTTGTGCGATAACGCTCATTGGATCCAAGGAGTCGGTGTATGAGGGATCGGGATCAGCTCGCGGATCGGCATCTGTCGGTCGATCGGGAACTGGCTCCGGTGCTAGTTCAGGGCTATCGCCTCTTGATTCCCAGCAGAAGGTCGAGATAGTCGTTTCTTCTTGCGGCGGTCATGCGCTTGCGGGAGAGGCTCTTGGCGGGGTCGTGGTGTTTTCGGCACATGTTCAATGCGGTCCTTCGGACAATGGCCATGTTCTGGTCGGCATGTCCCTTTCGGATGCGTGAGCC